>NZ_JBSHAP010000044.1:0-62667 GCF_053611565.1 Kitasatospora sp. NPDC054795 | reverse complement strand
GGCTCGTGGTGAGCCGGGCCCCTCCCTCGTTCGTCGGTCAGCGCACCCGGGTGGAGAACAGCCGGGCCGACCAGTACACCGCCAGGACGGTCATCACGACGACCACCAGCAGTCCCTGCCACACCACGCTGTCCCCGGCGTGCCCGGAGAACAGCGCGCGCATGCCCTCCACGGCCCAGTAGAAGGGGTTCCACCTGGCCGCCTGCTGCAGCCACCCGGGCGCCAGGGTGAGCGGCAGCAGCACCCCCGACAGCAGCGCGATCGGCTGCGCGATGGTGTTGACCACCGGCGACATCGCCGCGTCGGTCGGCACCATCAGTGCGATGCCGTAGGAGATCGCCGAGGTCATCAGCGCCAGCAGGCCCAGCAGCAGGTAGGCGAGCAGCAGGTTCAGCGGGTTCACCCGCAGCCCGAACGGCAGCGCGATCAGGGTGATCAGGACGGCCTGCACCAGCAGCGCCACCATCTCCCGCAGCGCCCGTCCCAGCAGCAGCGCCAGCCGGCTCACCGGGGTCACCCGGGAGCGCTCGATGATGCCGGCCCTGAGCTCGCCGAGCAGGCTGAAGCCGGTGAACAGCCCGCCGAAGATGCACAGCACCGCCAACAGGCCCGGCACGTAAACCTGGTAGGCGTCGGCGTAGCTGCCGGCGCCCTCCGGGGCGAGCACCCTCTTCAGCAGCGGGGCGAACAGCAGGAGGTAGAACACGGGCTGGATGATGCCGACGGCGATCCAGATCGGGGTGCGGATCATGAGCAGCAGCTGGCGCTGGAAGACCAGCCAGGTGTCGCGGGCGAGCTTCACGGTCTCCCCAGGGGGTTGTGCGGGTCCGGGCGGTACGGGGTCAGGACTGCTGCAGCGAGCGGCCGGTGCGGGCCAGGAACACGTCGTCCAGGCTGGGCCGTTGGAGCTGCACGGTGCCGGGCGTCACACCCGCCGCGTCCAGGGCGCGCAGCAGCCGGGGAATGGCGGCGGCGCCGTCCTCCAGGTACAGCCGCAGCCCCTCGTCGCCGTTCTGCTCCAGCCGGTGCAGGTACGGCTGCGCGCGCAGCACCTCGGCGGCCCGCTCGAAGGCGGCCTCCGCGGCGTCCGCGGCATCCAGCCCGACCAGGACGACGTCGCCGGAGATCTCGCGCTTGAGCGCCTCGGGGGTGCCCTCGGCCACGACCTGGCCGTGGTCGACGATGGCGACCCGGTCGCAGAGCGCGTCGGCCTCGTCCAGGTAGTGGGTGGTGACGACCACCGTCATGCCCTCGGTGCGCAGCCGGCGGATCTCCTCCCAGACGTGCGCCCGGCTGGCCGGGTCCAGTCCGACCGTGGGCTCGTCCAGGAACAGCACCCGGGGCTGGTGGATCACCCCGAGCGCGATGTCCACCCGGCGGCGCTGGCCGCCGGAGTAGGTGGCGCACGGGCGGTCGCCGAACTCGGCCAGGTCGAAGGCCTTGAGCGCGTCCGCGGCGGCCTGGACGGCCTGCGCCTTGGCCGCGCCGTACATCCGGGCCTGGAGCACCAGCTCCTCGCGGCCGCTGACGTGGTCGGTGGTGCCCCCGCCCTGGGCGACGTAGCCGATCCGGCGGCGGACCCCGGCGGGGTCGGTGAACAGGTCGGCCCCGGCGATGGTGGCCCGTCCGCCGTCCGGGCGGATCAGGGTGGCCAGCATGCGCAGGGTGGTGGTCTTCCCCGCGCCGTTGGGGCCGAGGAAGCCGTAGATCTCGCCGGCGGCGACCGACAGGTCGATGCCGCGGACGGCGTCGACGGTGGGGTTCTCGCCGCTGCGGCGGGAGGTCTTCTTGCGGTAGGACTTGCGCAGTCCCGCGGTCTCGATCAACCGGAACTCCCGTGCGGGGATGGGCTGCCACGGCACCTGGAAAGGCGGGGCCCGGCACCTGCGGAGGGCGGTGCCGCTGCGACACCCTAGGGCGAACCCCGCCCCGGAAACAATGGCCTAGACCAATGGACGTACCCTCCGCCGGTCTGCTAAGGGGCGGCGGGTCCGGGCAGGGCGGGGCGGTTCCGGGGTTGGGACGGGGCCGGTCCGGGGTGGGACGAGCCCGGTCCGGGCCTGCTCAGCCGAGCGCCTCCAGCCGGTCCGCCGCGGCCACCGCACCACCCCCGGCGAGCAGCCGGCTCCCGACCTGAACCGCCCGCTCCCGGTGGGCCGTGGAGTCGAGGACGGTCCGCAGCGCGTCCGCCAGCCGCACCGAGGTGACGCGCGCGAACGGTACCCGCAGCCCCGCGCCCGCCGCCGCCACCTGGCCGGCCACGATCGGCTGGTCGTGCCGGATCGGTGCGGTGACCAGCGGCAGTCCGTGCGCCAGGGCCTCGCCCACGGTGTTCATCCCGCCGTGGCAGAGCACCGCGTCCAGCTCGCCGCGCGCCATCAGCTCCAGCACCGGCGCCCGCCCCACCGCGACGGCCCGGGAGGGGAGTTCGGGCAGCAGCTCGCTCGGCGCGGCGAACACCGGCTGCACCTCGTCACCGCACAGCTCCAGCGCCCGGACGGACCGGGCGAGGAAGTCCGCGCCCAGCTCGCCGGCCAGGGTGCCCATGGTGACCAGCACCCGGCGCCGGCCGGGCAGCAGCCGCTCCCACGGGAAGTCCGGATCGTGCGGCCGCGCCGGGATCACCGGCCCGACGAGCGCCTGCTCCGGCGGAGGGGTCGAGCCGGTCAGGGCCGGACCGGTGGTCGCCAGGACCAGGGCGGGGGAGAAGCGCGGGTCCAGGTACTCCTCCGTGGGCAGCCCGGCGCGTTCCCACAGCCCCCGCAGCAGCCCGGCCATCCAGGCCTCGACCTGCGGCAACGCCCGGTAGGGGCGCCCCAGTTCCATCGCCCCGGGCGCGAAGGACGCCCACGGCAGACCGTGCCGGTGCGCGACCAGCGCGCCCGCCGGAGTGTGCTGGTCGACCAGCAGCACATCCGGCCGCCACTCCCGCACGACGGCGTCCAGCGGCTTCAGCGTGAACCTGGTGTACGGGACGATGAAGCCCTCCCAGAGCGAGCGCAACGCGGCCAGCCCGTGTCCGCCCTGCGCCCGGAACGCCCGGGTACCGGTGCCGAGCACCCGGGCCTGCGGGCCGAGCAGCGGGCGCAGTACCGATTCGGTGCCGGTCCAGGCGACCTGGTGGCCGCGTGCGGTCAACTCGGCGGCGATGCCGGCGGCCGGGTTGACGTGGCCGGTCAACGGCGGCATCACCAGGAGGAACCGGGTCATCGTGCGCCCTCCTCGGGGAGCAGTCGCTGGACGTCGGCGACGGTCAGGGCCTCCAGGGCGGCCAGGTCGAGCCCGGCGCGCAGCGCGGCCAGGTCGGCCTGCGGGCCGTAGCGTCCGCGCAGCCGATCGGCCAGTTCGGCGAGTTCGTCCTCGTCCAGCAGCAGGTCGCCGTCCAGCCGGGCGTCCGGGGTGACGTGACGCGCCCAGCCGGGCGGCGCACCGGCCACCTCGACCAGCAGGGCCACCAGATTCTGGTTCAACGGGGCTCCGGGGTAGGGGGGTTCAGGGTTCGACATGAGAGATCTCCCACCTGCTCGACGGCACGGGGGTGAACGCGGCCGCACCAGGGGGAAGTTGACCGGCTTCCGGGGAGCGGCGGCGACGGAGGGGGCCCGAGATCACTTGTGCGACCCGGCGGGCGTCGGAATACTAGCCCGGGTGACCGCACTGGAGGCAGTGGCCGTCCACCTCCCCCCGCACGCCGTTCCCATCGAGGCTGTGGGCGAGCTCATCGGCCTGACCCCACGTCAACTCCGTCTCTTCCGCCGCTTCCACGGCCTGGACCAGCTGCGTCTGGATCCGACCGGGACGCTGCCCGACCTGCTCGACGCCGCCCTGGACAACCTGCCGGAGCTGCGTGGACGCGAACACGACATCCGCTTCGTGATCCACGCCCGCAGCATGCCGGTGGCGGTTCCCCATCCGCTCAACCCGCTGCACGACCTGCTCGACGCCCGTGGACTGGCGCACGCCAACGCCTTCACGGTGACCCACCACGCCTGCGCGGTGGGCCTGCTGGCCATCGACCTGGCCGGCAGGCTGCTCGCGGACGAGCCCGACCCGGCGGCGCTCGCCCTGGTGCTGACCGGCGAGAAGACCTTCACCAGGGACGCCCAGGTGGTGCCCGAGACCGGCATCTTCGCCGAGGGCGCGGCCGCCTGCCTGGTCAGCGCCGGTGGCGAGCGCCACCGGATGCTCTCCTTCGTGGTGCGCCAGCGCCCGGAGTTCGACGGCCGGCTGGCCGAGGACCCGGACCTGCTCGCCCGCTACCAGCGCGAGTACCCGAACGTGATGGTGGAGGCGATCGAGGCCGCCCTGGACCAGGCCGGTCTGGACCTCTCCGACCTGGCCGCGATCCTGCCGCACAACGTCAACCAGGCGTCCTGGCGGATGATCGCGCGCCGGATCGGCTATCCGGTCGAGAAAGTAGTGCTGGACAACGTGCGGTCGGTCGGGCACAGTTTCGCCTCGGACAGCCTCATCAATCTCCACACCGCCACCACGCGGGGGCTGCTCCGCCGCGGCGACCACTACCTGATCGCCGCCGCCGGTGTCGGAGCGACCTTCTCCGCGATGGCGATGCGGTACTGACGGTCCGCCGGCCGCCGATGCCGCCGACTCCGCCGGCCGCCGTCCGCACGGTGCCGCCGGATTCCCACATCACCCAGAGCCCCGGGGCGCCTGCAAGCCCCGGAGCACACATCCCACGTACGACGGGACGGGACACCCATGTCAGAAGCCGCGGTCCAGACCACCGACCCCGAACTGCGCGAGCGCATCCTGCACGGCATCGGCGAACTCCTGCCGCGCGTCCTCAAGCGCGAACTGCCCGAGATCCCGCAGGACGCCTGCCTCTTCGACGACCTCGGCCTCACCTCGGCCGGCACCATCGAGCTCATCCTGGAGCTGGAGGAGTCGCTCGACATCCAGGTGGACGTCGAGCAGATCACCGAGGACGACCTGCGGTCGGTCACCAGGCTGGCCGACTACGTCGCCGGGCACGTCATCCCCGAGGACTGACCGGATGGCCCCCGGTCCCACCGGCCTGCGGATCACCCGGGCGCTGGCCCGACGGTTCGACGGCCGCTCGGAGACCTCGCTCGACCCGGACCTGCGGGTCTTCGTCTCCGACCTCGTCCGCCCCTACGGCCTGCCGCTGCGCGAGGACCTGCTGGGCGAGGGCGTCGGCCACTCCTACGAGGAACTGGCCGACGGAGTGCTCCGCGAGGCGCTCGCCGAGGACGAGCCGGCCGACCTGCTGATCCTGGCCTTCGACACCCCGGACGTCCGGCCCGGCGCGCCGTCCTCGCTGGCGCTCAGCCGGTCCGTCCCGGGCGGCCCGCTCGCCTTCGCGGTCTGCGACCAGGGCGGCGCGGCGGCCTTCACCGCACTGCGGCTGGCCGCCGGCCACCAGCGCACCGGCGGCTGCCGCCGGGCCGTGGTGGTGCTGGCCGAACAGACCGCGCTGCACTACGAGCCGCCCGGACCGGTACCGCTGCCGGAGCGGCACGCGGTGGTGGTGCTGGTCTGCGAGGAGGCCCCCGGCGAGGGCCTGGCCGTCCGGCAGATCAGGGGCACGACCTCCCCGGCCGAGTCGGTCCGGGCCGCGGCCGGGGAACTCGGGCCCGAGACGGCACTGCTGCTCGGCCCCGGCTTCGGCCCACCGGAGCCTCCGCCGGCCCAGCCGTTCACCGGACTCTGGGCGGAGCTGGCCGAACACCTCCCGCAGTGGCGGGCGGCAGACCGGCCCGCGCTGCTGGCCGGGTTCGACCGCCGGCTCGGGGTGCTGAGCACGCTGACCCTGCCGTGACGGCGATCGACCTCTGGCTGATCGACACGCGTCGGCCGGCCGTTCCGGCCGGGGAGCTGTGGCAGTTGCTCGACCGGGGCGAGCGCGCCCGGGCGTCCGGGATGGACCCCGGGGCGCGCGAGCGTTTCATCGTGGTGCGCGGCGCCGTCCGGCAGCTGGTCGCCGCCCGGCTCGGGGTGCACCCGGCCGACGTGGTCTGGCGGTACGGGCCGAACGGCAAGCCCGAGCCGGCGGGGGACGGCGCGCTGCGGGTCAGCTGGTCGGCCTCGGACGCCGTCGCGGTGCTGGCCCTCGCCGAGGGGCGGGCGGTCGGTGTCGACGTCGAACGGCTCCACGACCCGCGGACGGCCGAGCGGATGGCCGCCCGCTGGTTCCCGGTCGAGGAGGCGTGGTTCGTCGCCGAGCCCGCGGAACCGGCCGAGCGGGCGGCGCGGTTCACCGCGCTGTGGTGCCGCCGGGAGGCTTGCGTCAAGGCGTACGGCGGGCGCGTCGTACAGTCCTTCGGCGTGCCCGTCGCCGGTCCGTCGCCAGTTCTGGTGGCCGACCCGGGCGCGCTCGGCACCGCCCCGGCCCGGCTCTGCGACGTCCCCGTAGCGGAGCCGTTCCGGGCTGCCGTCGCCACCCTCGGGGGATCGCCAATACATGTCAACTCGCATAATTGGCATGGGAATTGACGAAACATTCGATCAGGTCCGGTTTGGTCTGGACCAGCTGGCGAGGGCGCTGGTAGCGTCCCGGTCACACCCCCTGCCGAGCCTTCCCCGGCCCTCCCCGGCAAGCCGAAAGGCGTGTACGACGTGGCACCGCACGACGCTCCACCGCAGGACCCGACGCTACTCGGCGCTCCACCGCAGGACCCGGCGTCGCTCGGCGCGACACCGTGCGGCACGATTCCGACCACCAGGCGGGTCACCGTGCGGTACGCCGCCGAGAGCAGCGGCTCCGGACCGCTCACCCGCGGCCAGGACAACATGATCCGCTGCATCCGGGCCAGTGCTCCCGAGGCGATCAACAAGGAGTCCGTCTGGCCGGTGCCCGACGGCATCTCGGTCCCCTCCGGGCTGGTCGCCCTCCGCCGGCTGGTCGAGCGGCACGAGTCGTTGCGGACCTCCTTTCCCGCGGGTCCCGGTCCGGACGGATTCCCGGACCGCCAGGTGGTGCACCGGCAGGGCCGGTTCGCCGTCTCGGTGGTCGAGGCCGGCTGCCGCTCGGACGCCGAACTGAACGCGATGGCCGAGGAGTTGGGCCGGATCGATGTCACCGTTCCGGTCGGCCTCGACCTGCCGCCGAGGATCCGGTTCACGCTGATCGCCGCGGGCGAGCGGCTGCTGCGGCTGGTCGTCGTGGTCTGCCACGCGGGCGCCGACGGCGCCGCCACCGCGGTGCTGATCGAGGACTGGTGCGCCCTCGCCGCTGGGAAGGAGCTGCCGCCGGTCACCGCGCCGACCCCGCTGGGGATCGCCGTGGCGGAGCAGAGCGCCCAGGGCCGCCGCCGGTCGGCGGCCGCCCTGCGGCACTGGGCCCGGATCCTGACCGCCGGTCCGGTGGGCGTCTTCTCCGACGCGCGGATCAGCGGCCCGCCCCGCGACCACAGCGCCCTGCTGATCCGCTCGCGCACCGCCGCCGACGACCTCGCCGCGGTCTGCCGGCGCACCGGTGCCAGCCCCTCGGTCGTCCTGCTCGCCGCCTTCGCCGCGCTGGTCGCCCACCGCGCGGGCCGCTCCGAGCTGGTGTTCTCGGCGCTGTCCGCCAACCGTCAGCGCGCCGCCCTGATCGACCACGTCGGCACCCTCGCGCAGGACGCCCTGATCCTGCTCGACGCCGGCGCGGCCGACCTCGACCAGCTGATCGGCCGCGCCAAGTCGGCCTCGCTGAGCGCCTACTGGCACAGCACCCTGGACGCCGAGAAGGTCTGGCGGCTGGTGGACGACGCGGCCCATGTGCGCGGCGCCCGGTTCGCCCGCCAGGTGGTCGTCAACGATCTGAGCCTCACTGTCCCGGCCTCCGTCGCCGCCGTCCAGCCGTCCCCGGTCGCCGATCCCGAACTCACCGTGCTGCCCGCCCCGCCGCTGCCGGTCCGGCTGATGCTCACCGTCCTGCGGATCACCGGTAGCCTGGACTTCGCCCTGATCGCCTGTCCCCAGGTGCTCGACCCCGAGGAGGCCGAGAGCTTCGCCCGGGCGCTGCCGGCCGTGCTCGCGGCCGCCGCCGAGGGCCCGGTGCTGCTGGCCGACCTGCCCGCGGCGCTCGGTCCGCCGGGGGCCGGCCGGGGCGGTGAATGGAGGCTGGTCGACGACTCCTGGATCGATCTCGCGGCCGTCCGCGAACTCCTGCACGCCGCGCTCGGGGACCACCGGCTCTCGGTGAGCGCGGGAAGGCTGGTGGCCGAGGTGGCCGCCATCGACCCCTCGTTCGGCCCCGCCGAGGCCCACCGCGCCGTGGTCGCCGCCCTGGCCGGACGCGACACCGCGATGGCACCGCACCGGTACGTCGTCCGGCACACCACGCCGGCGGGGGAGCGGACCGAGACCGGGAGCGGGCGCGACCAGGCCGTCGTCGCCCGGCTGTCGGCGCTCACCTGAACGGATGATCACGGCAGCCCGCGGGACACTCACTCCCACGGGGCGCCGTGATCGTCCCCGGCTCCCAACGGAAGGTCCGTCCAGGAGCAGCCGGAGGTCGCCCCCGAGGTGAGCCCCCACGGGCTCGGCACCTCCTCCTCGTCCCCGTCCTGCACCGGCAGCCGGTCGATCACCGCGACCAGCGCCGGCGGCAGCTGCGGGGCGAGCCCCCGGTGCACCCGCGACAGGATGTCCCGCCGTACGTCGTCCGGCAGCAGCGGCCGGTTCATCCGCAACACCCGCGGCCCGGGCGGTCGTTCGACCGTCGCCAGCTGGTCCGACCAGGCCCGCCAGTAGTCGGCGTCGTCCGTCTCGCCGAGCATCAGGTGGTGCAGGTGCAGGCAGTAGGCGGCCGTCCCGCTGCCCGAGCCCGCCGCGAAGCGCCACCAGAACTCGGCGCCCTCCTCCTTGCCGGTGGCGTACAGCAGTGCGCCGAACACCTCGGCCCCCTCCGGCTCGATCCGGCGCGCGTTCACCAGCAGGTCGAGTCCGCGCGAGGCGTCCGGAGTACCCAGCACCAGGGCCACCACCAGGCCGAGTTCGAACGCCGCCTGCTCGTGCTCCGACGGCAGGTGGGCGGGCGCGGCGGTGAGCCTGGCCCGGCGCAGCGCAGCGATCCGCTCCGCGTGGGCGCGTTCGGGCCGGGGAACGCGGAAAACCGTCCGGCCGCCGTTCGCCGGTTCCGCGCCGGCTGGGGCGCTCTCCTCCGGTCTCCCCGTCACAGCTCGCCCTCGTCGTCCGGGAGTTCGCCCACCCCGAGCCGGCGGGCCAGCCGTTCCCGGGCGTGCCGGAGGTTGGAGTGCACCGTCGCCACCGGCCGCCCCAGGTACGCCGCGATCACCTTGACGTGCAGGCCGAGCAGGTACCGCAGGATCACCACGTCCCTTTGCCGGTCCGGCAGTTCGAGGATCGCCGCGTACAGCCGCACCTCGTCGGCCTCGCTGTGCAGCAGCCCCTTCGCCACCTGCTTGAAGGCCCCGATCACCGCCGCGAAGGTGACCGCCTCCACGTCCACCGGCTCCTCGGCGGCCACCCAGTCCGAGACGTGCCGGTTGGCCAACCGCCAGGCGTAGGCGGCCGGTTCCTCGAACCGCAGGACCTGCGGCCAGCAGCGGGCCAGGTCGGACTTCACCGCCCCGACGACCAGCTCCGCGTCGGACCGATTGCCTATCCGGGTCAACGCGAGCGCGTGCCAGGCGGGTTCGTGCGTCTCGCAGAAGGCGGCGTAGGCGAGGCCCAGGCGGAGTTCGGGGTCGGACCGGGGAGCGCGGTCGGAGCCGGCCGCCGGCGCCGTCTCCGCTCCGTGAATATGCGCCACGGCCGTTCCGCCCCGGAACCTGCGCGCCGGGGCACCCCTGTCGATCGTCATCGAGCCTGCTTTCCGTGGCCGTCGGCTGCTCACCCGGCCACCCGAGGGTCGGGCTGTCGGTGCCCATCCTCATTCCATCAGGCCCGTCACTCCAGGATGCAATCCGAATACAGATGGTCATCTCATGGGCGCCGTCGGTTGGTTGGAATGCTCCGAAGCTGTTCTGAACGCGACCGGTCCCGCCTATCGTGGTCAGGGGCATCGGTCGGGAATGATCGGTCGGGAGCAGAACCGGGGGAGAGCGCGATGGGTCTCTACGACGGGGTGGACCTGCGGCTGAACGTGCCGCACTCGGCCCGGATGTACGACTACTTCCTCGGCGGCTTCACCAACTTCGCCGCCGACCGCGAGGCCGCCGGGCAGGCGCTCGCCGTCGCGCCGTGGCTGCGCGCTGCCGCCCGGGTCAACCGCGCCTTCATGCAGCGCTCGACCCGGGCGCTCGCCGAGGCCGGCTTCGACCAGTTCATCGACATCGGCACCGGCATCCCCACCTCGCCCAACCTGCACGAGGTCGCCCAGAGCATCCGGCCGAACGCCCGCGTGGTCTACGCCGACAACGATCCGATCGTGCTCTCGCATGCCCAGGCCCTGCTCACCGGCACCCCCGAGGGCCGCACCGCGTACGTCGAGGCGGACGTCACCGACCCGCTCGGACTGCTCGCCGCCCCGGGCCTGCGGGAGGCCCTCGACCTGTCCCGCCCGGTCGCGCTCTCCCTCAACGCCCTGCTCCACTTCGTCCCCGACACCCACGGCGCGTACGAGCTGGTCGAGTGCCTCAAATCCGCCCTCGTCCCCGGCAGCGCCCTGGTGCTGACCCACGTCAGCCCCGAGTTCGCGCCCGAGGACATCGCCCGGCTGACCCGGATCTACGAGGCCGCCGGTACCGCCGCCCAGGCCCGCACCTGGTCGGAGATCGTCCGCTTCTTCGACGGCTGGACGCTCCTCGACCCGGGGCTCGTCCCCATCGCGCAGTGGCGGCCCGCGCCGGACGAGACGCCCGGGGCCGCCGAGGAGGTCTCGCTGTACGCCGCGGTGGCCGTCCGGCCGTGAACCACCGGACGAATGACGCTCCTGCGCCCGGCCCGGCCCCTGGTGGCCCGCGTCCGTCGGTGCGGGCCATCAGGTCCGTGGAGTCCTCCCGGTGCTGCCGCTCGCTTCCTTCGTCCCACCCGTGCGCCCCCGTTCCCCCGGGCACAGACTGGTGGGGGACCGAATGCTGCCCCGCGAGGCAGGGAGAGGCATGCTGCTGGGACTCACCACCGCGTTGGCCGCGACCGTCTGCTTCGGCTTCGGGGCGGTCTTCCAGGCGCGCGGCGCGCGGTCGGCCCCGCGCGCCGACCGGGTGCGGGCGGGCCTGCTGGCCGCGCTGGTGCGGTCCTGGCAGTTCGTCCTCGGCACGCTGCTGGACATCGTCGGTTTCGTGCTGAGCATCGTCGCCCTGCGCACCCTCCCGCTCTTCCTTGTCCAGGCCGTCACCAACGCCAGCCTGGCCGTCACCGCCCTGGCGGCGGTCCGGCTGCTGGGCGCCCGGCTGCGCCGGGGCGATCTCGCGGGCATCCTCGCGGTGGTCCTCGGCCTGACCCTGCTGGCGCTCGGCTCCGGACAGGAGGGCCGCGACCACGCCGCGACCGCCTTCCACTGGGCGCTGCTCGCCACCACCGCCGCCATGGTGCTCGCCACCGTTCTCCTGGTGCGCCGGGAGGGCAACGCGGCCGCGGCCGGCCTGGGCCTGCTGGCCGGGGTCGGCTTCGGCGTGACCAGCCTGGCCGTGCGGGTCCTGGACGTCTCCGGCCCGGTCGCGGTCCTCACCGATCCCGCCGCCTACGCCCTCGCCGTCGGTGGCCTCGGCGGCTACCTCGCCTACGCCCTGGCGCTGCAGCGCGGGACGGTGACGGCCGCGACCGCCGCCGGGACGGTGACCGAGACCTTCGGTCCGGCGCTGATCGGCGTGACGGTGCTCGGGGACGCAGCCCGGCCCGGCTTCGAGTGGTGCGCGCTGACCGGCTTCGTGGTCGCGGTGGGCGGCACCTTCGTGCTCTCCCGCTTCGGTGAGCTGGAGGGCGAGTCCGCCGAACTGGTGGCTCCGCACCGGGGCACCGAGGCGGAGCCCGCCGCCCCGCCCCGGTAGCCCGGACGGCTCCGCCATGCGAAGGTGACTTGCCGGACAAATCGGACGGCGACACGGCCACAGAGCGGACGGTGCCCGATGGCGGAGGAGTCCCACTTCCGACCCCGGCGGTCAGGCCCGAAGGCCCGCACGGACCCCTCGGACCCGGAGGCCCCGGAGGGCCGGACCGCCCCGGCCGACCGCCCGGTCGCGCTGATCACCGGCGCCTCCTCCGGGATCGGCCGCGCCACCGCCACCCGGCTGGCCGACGCCGGCTGGCACACCCTGCTCTCCGGCACCGACCGCGCCCGCCTCGACGAACTCGCCGACCGCACCGGCGGCCGCGCCCTGCCCGAGGACCTGAGCAAGCCGGACGGCCCGGCCCGCCTCGCGGAGGCCGCCCTGGCCGCGGCCGGCCGGGTGGACGCCCTGATCGCGAGCGCCGGCCTTGGCTGGCGCGGCCCGTACGCGCAGACGCCCTCCGACACCCTGGACCGGATGATCGAGGTCAATCTCGCCGCCCCGCTGCGCCTGGTCCGCCTGCTGCTGCCCGGCATGCTGGAACGCCGCCGCGGCCGGATCGTGCTGCTCGGCTCGATGGCCGGCCAGGTCGGCGTGCGGGACGAGTCGGGGTACGCCGCCACCAAGGGCGGGCTGACGATGTTCGCGGAGAGCCTCTGGTACGAGCTGCGCGGCACCGGGGTGGGGGTGCGCCTGGTGCTCCCGGGGGCCGTGGACACGCCGTTCTTCGACCGGCGCGGCACGCCGTACCAGCGCGAGCGCCCGCGCCCGGTCCCGGCGGAGCGGGTCGCGGACGTCGTGGTCGCGACCATCACCACCGAGCGCGACCGGCTCTACGTCCCGCACTGGCTCGGCTTCCCGGCCCGCGTCCACGGGGTGGCCCCGGGCGTGTTCCGCCGGATGGCCTCCCGCTTCGGGTGAGCGCCGCCGCCCGGCGCCCGGGGGCGCTCACCGCCGGGGCCCTCGCCGTCGCCGCCGGGGCCGAGTTCCTGCACCTCGCCCCGGCCGCCGTCCGGCTGTCGCCGCTGCGCCGCACCCTGGCACGCCGCACCGCCGGCCACGGCACCGCGCCCGGCCACGTCGCCCTGACCTTCGACGACGGTCCCGATCCGCGCAGCACCCCGTACGTCCTCGACGCGCTGGACGAACTCGGTGCGCGCGCCACCTTCTTCCTGCTCGGCGCGATGCTGGAGCGGGCCCCCGCGCTCGGCCGGGAGCTGGTGCTGCGCGGCCACGAGGTGGCCGTCCACGGCTGGCACCACCGGCGGCAGTGGTACCCGGCCCCCGTCCGCGACCTGCGCGAACTGCGCCGCGCCGCCGAGGCGGTGACCGGACTCTGCGGCGCCCGTCCGCTCTGGTACCGCCCGCCGTACGGCGTCCTGACCGCAGGCCCGGCCCTGGCCGCCCGCCGCCTCGGCCTGCGCAGCGTGCTGTGGACCGCCTGGGGTCGCGACTGGACGGCCGAGGCCACCGGCGCGTCCGTCTACGCGACCGCCCGCCCGGGCCTCACCGGCGGTGCCACCCTCCTGCTGCACGACTCCGACTGCACCTCCGCCCCCGGCTCCTGGCGCGCCACCCTCGCCGCCCTCCCCCTGATCGCCGCGCACTGCCGCACCCGCCGCCTCACCCTCGGCCCCCTCCGCGACCACCGGGTGCCGCCGCCCGCCGGCCGGAACCGCCCGGTGTGACCGACGCGCCGGCCGACCCCCGTTCCCGCCCCGGCGGCTACCCCAGCCCCATCCGCCGCAGCGCCGCCCCGAACCCCGCCTGCCACGCCTCCGGTGTGGCGCCGGCGGACGGCTCGGGCTCGGGGCGGCGGAGCGCGGCCAGGGCGTTGCGGACCACCTCGGCCGGGTGGGCGGTGGCGACGTCGGCGTGGCCGAGTTCCAGCTCGTGCTGGAGGTTGTCGCGCCCGTGCCCCTGCACCACGTCGAGGAGCAGCAGCCGCCGGCCCAGCGCCCGGGCCTCGCTGCAGGTGTCGCCCGAGCTGGTGACCACCAGGTCGGCGGCGGCCATCAGCGCGGGGACGCGGTCGGTGTAGCCGAAGGGGTGCAGCCGGGGCTCCCGGCGCGCGGCGGCCCGCAGCCGGCGCTCCAGTTCCCGGTTGCGCCCGGCCACCGCGAGGACGTGCGGCCCGGCGGCGGCCAGCGAGGCGGCGGTGCGGGCGAGCGGACCGAGCCCCCAGGAGCCGGACATCAGCAGGACGCACGCGGCGCCCGCCGGCACGCCCAGCTCCGCCCGCGCCCCGGCCCGTCGCGGCGGCCGGTAGAACGGCCGGCGCAACGGCGCCGGCACGACGGCGATGTCGGCATCCGGCCGGTACCGCCGGACCGCGCACGCGGCGACCTCGGAGGTGACCAGGAACAGGTCCGTCCCCTCCTGCACCCAGAGCCGGTGCGGCGTCACGTCGGTGCAGAACACGAAGTGCCGGAACTCCCGCTCCGGCGCCTGCCGCAGCAGCCGGTTGACGGCCGAGGTCGCGGTGGCGAACACCGAGACCACCAGTTGCGGCCGCTGCGCCTCGATCAGCTCCCGCAGCGCCGGGACCAGCCGGCCGCGGGCCGCCGCGTCGGCGAGCAGGGCGATCCGGGCGCCGGGCCGCAGCGCCGAGAAGTGGAAGGCGTCGTACACCCCGGGCAGGTCGAGCAGCCGGCGGAACACCGCCTCCCCGGCCGCGCCCGAGCGCGGCCCGAGCAGGGCCATGGCGTCGACGGTGCGGGTGGTCCAGCCGCGTTCCCGCAGGGTGTCGGCGCAGGCCTGGGCCATCACGTCGTGGCCCTGTCCGAGCGAGCCGGAGACCAGCAGGGCGTGCGGCATCGGGCGGCCCCGTCAGGTGCCGGCGGCGGTGCCGACGGTGGCCCGGTACCAGTCCGCGTACCGCCGCACGCCGTCGGTGAAGTTGGTGCTCGGCGACCAGCCCAGCAGCCGCTTGGCCTGCGCCGAGGAGATCCGCCGCCCCGCGTAGTCGGCCTTCCGCCCGTCGATGTGCTCGATGGTGACGGGTCCCAGCAGGCCGTCCACCGTGTCGGCGATGTCCCGCACCGAGACGGCCGTCGAGCCCTCCAGCGCGAAGGTCTGGTCCTCGGCGGCGGGGGACAGGGCCCGGACGTGGGCGTCGGCGAGGTCCTCGACGTAGACGAAGTTGCGGCTCTGCCGGCCGTCCCCGGCGATGGTGATCGGCCGGCCGGCCAGCGCGGCCTGGACGAACCGGGCGACGACCAGCTCGTCCCGCATCCGGGGGCCGTACGGGATGCCGTAGCGCAGGATGGTGAAGTGCTGCCCGTAGAGCTCGCGGTAGCTGTGCACCAGCATTTCGGCGGCTAGCTTGGTGGCCACGTACAGATGGCCGCTGTGCTCCAGCTCGATCGGTACGTGCTCGTCCAACTCCTGCTCGCTGCTGTCGAGTTGCTCGTCGGTGAGGGCGGCGCCGTAGACCCAGACGGTGCTTGCCAGCACCGTGCGGCTCAGGCCGCTGCGCCGGGCGGCCTCCAGGACGGCCTCGGTGCCGTCGATGTTGGTCCGCACCGCGCGGACCGGGTCGGCGCTGACCTGCTCGACGTCGGCCATGGCGGCCAGGTGGTAGACCACCTCGCTGCCGGCCAGCGCCGCGGTGAGGGCCTTGAGGTCGAGGACGTCGAGCCGCGCGTGCTCGGCGTCCGGGTTGAGGTACTTGTCGGTGGTGTCCACCGCGAGGACGTCGTGGCCGGCCGCGATCAGGTGGTCCACGACGTGTGAGCCGATGAACCCGCAGCCCCCGGTGACGGCTATCCGCACGATCTTGCTCCCTTCGCTCCGGCTACCCGGCCAGTCGCCGGTACACCGCGGAGACGGCGTCGACCACCTGCTCCGTCTCGTCCTCGGTCATGTCGGAGTGCACCGGCAGGCAGACCTGCCGGGCGCAGACGTCCTCGGCCACCGGCAGCGGCCCGCGCCGGTAGGGGGCGAACACCGGCTGGAGGTGCAGCGGCAGGTCGTAGACCTCGCCGGACAGCCGCACCGCGTGCTCCTCGGCCACCGCCCGCTTGAACCCGGCGCGGTCGACCCCGGCCGGCAGCAGCGCCACGTACTTGTAGTAGTTGCCGCGGCAGCCGGGAGGTTCGGGCACCGGGTCGAGCCCGTCCAGCCCGGCGAGCGCCATGTCGTAGCGGCGGGCGACGGCCCTGCGGGTCTCGATGAACTCCTTCAGCCGGCGCAGGTGCACCGCGCCGATCGCGGCGTGCGGCTCGCTCATCCGCCAGGAGTAGCCGGGCTTCACGTGGTGGTTGGTGGTGAAGGAGCCCTTGCCCTGGTCGCGGTAGATCCGGGCCCCGTCGCGCAGCTCGGGCGACTCGGTGAGGATCATCCCGCCCTCGCCGCTGGTGGTGACCTTGGTCGGGTAGAAGGAGAAGGCCCCGGCCAGGCCGAAGGTGCCGGCGGCGCGCCCGTTGAAGCTGCTGCCGTGGGCGTGGGCGGCGTCCTCGACCAGCGGGACGCCGCGCCGGTCGCACAGCGCCCGCAGGGCGCCGACCTGCGGGCCGACCAGCCCGCCGATGTGCACCAGGACGACGGCGGCGGTGTCCGGGGTGAGCGCCGCCTCCAGGGTCTCGGGGGAGAGCGCGAGGGTGGCCGGATCGACGTCGGCGAAGACCGGCCGCCCGCCCGCGTGCACCACCGCCCCGGCGGTCGCGTAGAACGTGACGGCGGGGACGACCACGTCGCGGCCCCGGACGCCGACGCTGCGCAGGATCACCTCCAGCGCCGCCGTGCCGCTGCTCACCGCGACGGCGTGCGAGGCGCCGTGCTCGGCGGCGAAGGCCTGCTCGAAGCGCTCGGTCCACGGGCCGAGGGTCAGCGCGCCGGTGGTGAGCATCTCGGTCACCGCTTCGGCGACGGCCGCGCGGTCGCTCTCGTCGAACACGATGCGGGCGGCTGGAACGCCCATGGGCACCTCCGGCGGCGGGCTGCCGAAGCAGCACCGATCGGGTCGAATCCTCCCGAACCGCACGTCAGCGGACGGGTCAGGCACATCACGCTACTTCGCCCACCGGTCCCCGGCCCGCCGTCGCCGACCGCACGGGTGACCGGATCTGCTGCCGTCGCAGGTCCGGGGGCTGCTTCCGGCGCAGGGCGTGCGCTCCTCCGTGCGGGGGACGGCACTACTGCGTCCGCAGTACGCAAACGGCCTGCACAGGGACGACGACGGAGCAGGGGTCGGCGATCAAGGATGGGTCATGCTGCGGGGGACCGCGTCCACCAGGACGTCCGGTCGGCCGCGGTGCTTCCTGTTCCCGAGAACCGCATCCGAAGGAGTCCGCTCTCCCGTGGCCACGTTCCTGTACCGCCTGGGCCGATGGACCTTCGTCCGGCGCCGGCTGGTGACCTTCCTCTGGGTCGCCGTGCTGGCCGCCGTCGGAGTCCTGGCGGCCAAGGCGCCCGCCGCACCCGACGACGGCTTCGCGATGCCCGGCACGGAAGCGCAGAAGGCGTTCGACCTGATGAACGAGCGCTTCCCCGGCGGCCACGCCGACGGGGCCTCGGCGCGCCTGGTGTTCGTCGCCCCCTCCGGCCAGAAGATCACCGCCGGGCCCAACCAGCAGGCGGTCGAGCGGACGGTCGGCGAGCTCGCCGGCTCCGAGCAGGTCACCGGCGCGGTGAGCCCGTTCAAGATGCCGGGCGCCGTCTCCTCGGACGGCACCACCGCCTACGCGACGGTGAGCTACTCCGCCAAGGCCGGCGAGGTGTCCAAAACCGCCACCGACACCCTGGAGCGGGCCGCCCAGCACGGCCGGGACGCCGGGCTCAAGGTCGAGATCGGCGGCACCGCGCTGATGGCCAAGGCCGACGCGGGGGGCAGCAGCGAGGCGATCGGCATGGCGCTGTCCGCCGTCGTGCTGGTGATCACCTTCGGCTCGCTGGTCGCGGCCGGCCTGCCGCTGCTCACCGCGGTCGTCGGCGTGGGCCTCGGCATGGCGCTGATCACCGCGCTCGGCAGCACGCTCGGGCTCTCCACCACCACCGGCACCCTCGCCATGATGCTCGGCCTCGCGGTCGGCATCGACTACGCGGTGTTCATCGTCTCCCGCTACCGCGCCGAGCTCGCCGAGGGCCGCGCGCCCCAGGAGGCGGCGGGCCGGGCGGTCGGCACCGCCGGGTCCGCGGTGGTCTTCGCGGGCCTCACCGTGGTGATCGCGCTCGCCGGCCTCTCCGTGGTCGGCATCCCGATCCTGGCCAAGATGGGCATGGCCGCCGCCGGGACGGTCGTCATCGCCGTGCTGGTCGCCCTCACCCTGGTGCCCGCCCTGCTCGGCTTCCTCGGCCGCAAGGTGCTGCCGCGCAAGGCCCGCAAGGCCCGCGGCGGGGCGGCCCCGGCCGCGAAGGAGAACGGCGGAGCCCGCTGGGCCCGCTTCATCCTGCGCCGCCCGCTCGCGGTGCTGCTCGGCGGTGTGATCGGCCTCGGCGTCCTCGCCGCCCCCGCGCTCGACCTGCGGCTCGGCCTGCCGGGTGACGAGTCGAAGCCCACCTCCACCACCCAGCGACGCGCGTACGACCTGCTCTCCGAGGGCTTCGGCCCCGGCTTCAACGGCCCGCTGACGGTCATGGTGGACGTCAAGGGCGTCGCCGACCCGAAGGCCGCCGCGAACGAGGTCGCCAAGAAGGTCTCCGGGCTGCCGGGGGTCGTCGCGGTGACGCCGCCGATGTTCAACCAGGCGGGCGACACGGCGCTGCTCAACGCCGTCCCTGCGACCGGTCCGAGCGAGGCCGAGACCAAGGACATCGTGCACGCCATCCGCCACGACGCGGCCGGCCTGAAGACGGCCACCGGGGCGACGGTCCTGGTCAGCGGCACCACGGCGATGAACATCGACGTCTCGCAGAAGATGTCCGACGCGCTGCTGCCCTACCTCGCCGTGGTCGTCGGCCTCGCCGTCGTCCTGCTGATGGTGGTCTTCCGCTCGATCCTCGTGCCGCTGAAGGCGGCCCTCGGCTTCCTGCTGTCGGTGGTCGCCGCGCTCGGCGCCGTGGTCGCGGTCTTCCAGTGGGGCTGGCTGGCCGATCTGATCGGCGTGGAACAGACCGGCCCGGTGATGAGCATGATGCCGATCTTCATGATCGGTGTGGTCTTCGGCCTCGCCATGGACTACGAGGTGTTCCTGGTCACCCGCATCCGCGAGGGCTACGTCCACGGTGAGGAGCCCGGCGAGGCGATCGTCACCGGCTTCCGGCACAACGCCCGGGTGGTCACCGCCGCCGCGTTCATCATGATCGCCGTCTTCGCCGGCTTCATCGGGATGAGCGAGTCGATGATCAAGATGATGGGTCTGGGCCTCGCCGCCGCCGTCGCCTTCGACGCCTTCATCGTCCGGATGACCGTCGTCCCGGCCGTCCTCGCCCTGCTCGGCCGCCGCGCCTGGTGGCTGCCGCGCTGGCTCGACCGCCTGATACCCGACGTGGACGTCGAGGGCAGCAAGCTGGAGACCCCCGCCCCCGAGCAGGCCCCGGCCCGGGAGTCGGTCACCGTCTAGGGCCCTGCCGCCCGGCCCCGCCCCGACACCGTACGGGGCCGGCCCGGCGCCCAACCGCTCGGACACCGGTTCGAGCTCAACCGTTACCGTTGCTGTCGGGGGCCACCGCGCGTGCGGAGGCCCCCGCCGCAGCCCGCCGCGCCCCCGATCGGGATCGGCGCGGCTCGAACCCAGGCTGCCCGGTCGCGGGCGTGGCCAGCGTCCCCCGACCGGAGAGCACGAGCATGAGCGACTTCTGGCAGCGCCTGCGCCGCGACCATCCGCGGCTGCTCGACGTCGCCGGTGGGACGGCCATGATCACGGTCACCGCCCTCGGCGCCACCATCGACCAGACCGGCGGCCACTTCACCCCGTTCGCCGCGCCCACCTTCGTCATCGCCCTGGTCTCCGCCGTCACCGTGCTCGCCCACCGCCGCCACCCGCGTGCGGTGGTCGCCGTCACGCTGCTCTGCACGATGCTGCTCGCCATGGTCAGCCCCCGGCTCACCCCGACCCTGGCCACCCCGCTGCTGCTCGCGCTCTACTTCCTCGCCATCCGCACCGACCGCGCCACCGCGCTGCGCGCCTCGGTCGCCGCCGCCGTCCTGCTCACCGGGATCGCTCTGCTGTTCGGCCCCGGCGGGCCGGTCAGCGAACGGCTCGGCGTGCTCGCCTGGGCCCTGCTGCCCGGCGCCCTCGGCGACTCGATCCGCAATCGCCGCGCCCACCTCGCCGCCATCGAGGAGCGCGCCGAACGCGCCGAGCGCACCCGCGAGGAGGAGGCCCGTCGGCGGGTCGCGGACGAGCGGATCAGGATCGCCCGCGACCTCCACGACGTCGTCGCCCACCACATCGCCCTCGCCAACGCCCAGGCCGCCATCGCCGTCCACCTCATGGACAACCACCCCGTCCAGGCCCGGGAGGTGCTCAGCCACATCACCGACGCCACCGGCTCGGCCCTCCAGGAACTGCGCGCCACCGTCGGCCTGCTGCGCCGCGCCGAGGACCGCGCCCCGCTCGAACCCGCCCCCGGCCTCGACCGGCTGCCCGAACTGATCACCACCTTCGAGCGGGCCGGCCTGCCGATCCGGCTCTCCGTCGAGGGCGAGGCCCGCCCGCTGTCGCCCGGCGTGGACCTCACCGCCTTCCGGATCGTCCAGGAGTCGCTGACCAACGTGGCCAAGCACGCCCACGGCGCCGACGCCGAGATCACCCTCGCCTACAGCGGCAGCCGGGTCGCGGTCAGTGTCGCCAACGGCCGACCGACCGCGACCGGCCGCCGTCGCGCGGTGTCGCTGCCCCAGCACCCGCCCAGCGAGGGCGGCTTCGGCCTGATCGGCATGCGCGAGCGGGCCGGGGCGGTCGGCGGCCGGCTCAGTGCCGACCGGCGGCCCGACGGGGGCTTCCTGGTCACCGCCGAACTGCCGCTGCGCACCGGCGCCCGCGACGACGGCCCCGAGTCCGCGGGCGCCTTCACCGCCGCCGACGTCGCCCGGGCCGCCCGGGCCGCGCGCACCACCCGTACCGATCGCCCGACACCGGCCGAACGACAGGAGCACGCCGCCCGAGCGGACGGCGCGCTCCGAGAGGACAGGGACAACGCATGACCATCCGGGTACTGCTCGCCGACGACCAGGCCCTGCTGCGCGGTGCCTTCCGCCTGCTGATCGAGGCGGAGGAGGACATGGAGGTGGTCGGCGAGGCCGCCGACGGCCGGGAGGCCGTCGCGCTCGCCCGGGCCACCAAGCCCGACATCGTGCTGATGGACATCCGGATGCCCGGCGTCGACGGTCTCGGTGCCACCGCCGAGATCTGCGGCGACGAGGAGCTGTCCGGCACCCGGGTGCTCATCCTCACCACCTTCGAGATCGACGAGTACGTGGCCCAGGCGCTGCGCGCGGGCGCCGGTGGATTCCTCGGCAAGGGCGCCGACCCCAAGGAACTGCTCGCCGCCGTGCGCACCGTCGCAGCGGGCGAGGCGCTGCTCTCGCCCGCCGCCACCCGGGCCGTGATCGACCAGTTCCTGGCCCAGCCCGAGCCGGCGTCCGCCACCCCCGCGAGCGAGCGGCTGGCCGTCCTCACCGCCCGTGAGCGGGAGGTGATGTCGATGGCCGCCACCGGCCTCACCAACGAGGAGATCGCCGAGCGGATGTTCGTCAGCCCGTTCACCGTCCGCACCCACGTCCACCGGGCGATGTCCAAGCTCGACGCCCGGGACCGGGCCCAGCTCGTCGCCATCGCCTACCAGACCGGCCTGGTCCCGCCCGGCCGTCCGGTCTGAGTGCTCGGTGGGCGCGGCCGGGTCCCGCCGGGCACTGGACCGAATTCCCGGACCGGCCGAGATCCCCGTCGACCTGGTGCGCCGGGCCGTCAAGGAGTTCCGGCTCCCGGGCGGCCGTCGCCCGACCCGCGTGACCCGGAAGGACCGGTACCCCGAGGAGTGACGGCCGACCGGCCCGGGCCTCAGGGCTTGCGGGCCACCGCGCCGTACATGCTGACGCGGTCGGCGCCGGGCTCGGGGGCGGTGTCGGGGCGCCAGAGGGGGACGGTGGTGACGCCGGGTTCGAGGAGGTCGAGCCCCTCGAAGAAGGTCCGGACCTCCTCGCGGGAGCGACCGACGAGTGGAGCGGTGGCCCTGTCGTAGACGCCGGTGACCCGGTCGCGCGTCGTGGACGGGATGAAGTCGGCGGTGCCGTGCGACAGGACCAGGTGGCTGCCGGAGGGCAGGGTGTCCAGCAGCGCTGCGAGCACCCGGTGCGGCTGGTCCTCGTCCCGCAGGAAGTGGAGGACCGCGGCGAGGACGAGCCCGACCGGGCGGGAGAAGTCGAGCAGCTCCGCCGCCCGGACAGCGTCCAGCAGATCGCCGGGCTCGCGCAGGTCGGCCTGGATGACGGTGGTGCGGCCGGCGCCCGAGCCGGCCATCAGGGCCCGGGCGTGGCTGAGCACGATCGGGTCGTTGTCCACGTAGACGACCCGGGCGCCGGGCCTGGCCGTCCGGGCGATCTCGTGGGTGTTGCCGGCCGTGGGGATGCCGGTGCCGATGTCGAGGAACTGGTCGATGCCGAGGTCGGCGACGCACCGCACCGCGCGGGTGAGGAAGGCGCGGTTGGCGCGGGCGGTGGAGCGGAACTCCGGGTTGGCGGCGAGCGCCTTCTCGGCGGCGGCGCGGTCGGCGGGGAAGTTGTCCTTGCCGCCGAGGTAGTAGTCGTACATCCGGGCCGGATGCGGCACGTCGGGCCGCAGGTCGGCCGCGATCCCGGCCCCGCCGGACTCCCACATGTTCTCGTACCCCACGGCTGCCGCCCCCTTCGCCCGGACACCACTGACACCACTGACGATCCACTCGCGGTCCTGCTGCCGGACAGCCTAAAGCCCAGGTCACGGCCCCCGTGGCGGTTGGCCGGGTCACCCCCGTATGTCCCTTTTCGTCGGGTCGGGGGCCGGTGGCCCCGCCGCGCGTCCCGGCCGCTCCCGGCGCAGGATGGGAGACCGGGGCGGGGGAACAGTCGGGGACGGAGGTCGGACCGTGGGCATCGCGATGGCGGACATCCGCGAGTGGCGCGGCCACGCCGTGGTCGACGAGAAGAGCCACCGCATCGGTTCGCTGGAGTCGGTCTACGTGGAGACGGCCAGCGACGAGCCGTTCTTCGCCACCGTCACGGTCGGGTTCGCCGGTCGGCGCCGCCTGGTGTTCGTCCCGCTGGAGGGTGCGGTGGCCGGCCCGGACTACCTCCGGGTGGCGTACCCGCGCAACCTCGTCAAGCAGGCGCCGGCGATCGGCACCGACGACGTGCTGCCCGCCGAGGACGAGCCCGCCGTGTTCGCGCACTACGAGCTTCCGTACGCGACCGGCACGGGCGGGGAACGCCGCCTGTCGCGCCGCTGAGCCGCGCCCCGGCCAGCCGCCGGCCCGTGCCCGCCCCCGCCGCAGGCCCTCCGCCGGCCCGTGCCCGCCCCCGCCGCCGACCCGGTTCCGGGACGGGCGGGTCGGGTACGACGTCCGCCACCCGGGAATGAATACCCCGCCGGGTACACTTGTCCATCGACAGTCGATGTGAAAGGCGGCCCGACATGCAGGTGGACGAGGAGGCGGTCGGCGCGGTCCTGAACCGGCTGCGTCGCGCGCAGGGCCAGTTGGCCGGGGTGATCGCGATGATCGAGGCGGGCCGGGACTGCAAGGACGTGGTCACCCAGCTCGCCGCCGTCTCGCGCGCGCTCGACCGGGCCGGGTTCAAGATCGTCGCGAGCGGCATGCGCCAGTGCATGGCCGCCGCGGACGAGGATGCCGCGCCGATGAGCGAGGCCGAGCTGGAGAAGCTCTTCCTCGCCCTGGCCTGACCGGCGCTCCGCGCCTCAGGAGCACGGCCCGACGGGGGCCGCGGTGGACCGGTCCACCGCGGCCCCCGTCGCATGTCCGCAGGTGCGCCCACCGAAGTTCCCGCACCGCCCGACGCCCCGTCATGCTTCGTTCATGCGCCGGTCGCCGGCCTTCGGGTGAATGAGGCCGCCCGCAGTTGTACAGCCAACTGTGCGAGCTCCCTTCTCCCAGCCTCCGTGACCAGCCGTACCCGGCCCCGGCGAACCGTCCCCCGGCGGGCCCGGTCCCGGACGGCGGACAGGACAACCGTGGCCGCAGGCAGCGCCCTGACGCTCAGTTCCTCCACCAACCCCACCGAAGGCGACCGGCTCACCTTCCACTGGACCACCGACGCCCCCGACGCCAAGAACTGGGTCGGCATCTACGACGGCGGCCGCCAGCCCGGCAACGGCAGCTCGCTGCTGTGGAAGTACACCCCGGGCACCGCGGGCGACGTCCAGCTCGACACCTCCGCGCTGACCGGCGGCCCGTACACCGCCTACCTGCTCGCCAAGGACGGCTACGGTATCCTCGCCAGGACCGAGCCGTTCTCCTTGCGCCCCAAGCCCGCCGTCGTGCGCCCGCACGCCGCCGTGGACGCGTTCACCGCCACGCCCGTCGCCCCGGGCGCCGCCGTGACGGTCCGGCTCGGCGGCCTCTGGTCCCGCCCGGCGGGCAACCCGGCCGGCTCCGCCACCTACCGCAAGGTCGGCGGCCCGGCCTGGGCCTCCGTCAGCGCCGACGGCACGCTCACCGGCACCGCCCCCGCGGCCGCAGGCAAGAACCCCGAGCCGGTGGTCGTCGGCGTCAAGGACAGCACTGGTGCCACCGACACCGTCACCGTCCTCGTCCCGGTGGCGGACCCGGCCGCACCGCTGCGCCTCAAGGCCGCCAGCTGGAACCTGCACGACGCGGGCTCGGCCCACACCGACGCGCTGGAGAAGCAGTTGCGCGTGGTCCTCGCCCAGGGCCTGGACGTGCTCGCCCTGCAGGAGACCGCGGGGGAGCGGGCCAGGACCCTGGCCGACGCCCTCGGCTGGTACGCCTACCAGAGCCCGGGCAGCGTCGGCATCCTCAGCCGCCACCCGCTCACCGACATCACCGCCCCGACCGCCGAACTGCCCGCCGCCGCGGCCACCCTGCGACTGCCCGGCGGCCGCAGCGTCCGCTTCTGGGCCGCCCACCTGGACGAGGCGGGCTACGGCCCGTACGCCGTCCAGGACGGGCGGAGCGCCGCCGAGGTGGAGGCCGCCGAGAACGGCTCGCTGCGGCTGCGGCAGGCCCGGGCGCTGGCCGCCGCCGTCCGCACCGACATCGCCCGGCGCACCCCGGTGGTGCTGGCCGGCGCGCTCTCCTCGCCCTCGCACCGCGACTGGACGGCCGCCACCGCCGCCGCCCACCAGGGCGTCGGCGCGCTCGCCTGGCCGGTCACCGTGGCCCTCCAGGGGGCCGGACTGACCGACACCTTCCGCGAGGAGTGCCCCGATCCGGTCAAGGCCCCCGGCAACACCTGGTCGCCCACCCGCAAGCGGCGCGGCGACCGTCCGGAGCCGCAGGACCGCGTCGACTACGTGCAGTACGCGGGCCCGTTGAAGCTGGTCGAGGCGCACACCCTGGTCGCCGACTGGCCGCAGCCCGAGCCCGGCACCGCCGCCAACGAGTGGCCCTCCGACACCGCCGCCGCGGTCGCCACCTTCCGGCTCTGAGCTCCCCGGCTCCCCATCCCCCAGCTCCGAGAGGCCAGTTCGTCATGCCCGAGCTCTCCCGCCGCACCTTCGTCGGCGCCACCGCGGCCGCCGGCGCCACTGCCCTGACCGGTCTGGCGGCCGCCCAGGCCGTCGCCGCCCCGGCCCCGGCCCCCGCCGCCGGTGCCAAGCCCGCCGCCCCGCTCACCGGGACCATCAAGGACGTCAGGCACGTCGTCGTCCTGATGCAGGAGAACCGTTCCTTCGACCACTACTTCGGCACCCTGGCCGGCGTCCGCGGCTTCGGCGACAAGCAGGCGCTCCAGTTCCCGGACGGCACCGACGTCTTCCGCCAGCCCGACAGCCGGCGCAGCGACGGCGGCGCGATGCTGCCCTACCGGATGGACACCGCCAAGTACAACGCCCAGAACGCCAGCGGCCTCCCGCACGACTGGGCCACCGGCCACCAGGCCATCAACAACGGTGCGATGAACAAGTGGATCGCCGCCAAGGGCGAGCGCACCATGGGCTACTTCACCCGCGACGACATCCCCTACCAGTACGCCCTGGCCGACGCGTTCACCGTCTGCGACGCCTACTTCACCTCGCTGGCCGGCCCCACCGACCCCAACCGCCTCTACCTGTGGACCGGTACCGCCGGCCCCGGCCGGGACGGCACCACCGGCCCGTGGATCGACAACACCCCGGTCACCGACAACCCCGTCGCCGACTGGACCACCTACGCCGAGCGCCTGGAGGCGGCCGGCGTCAGCTGGCGCGTCTACCACAACCCCAGCAAGGACGACCGCACCGGCGACTACGACGACAACGCGCTCTCCTACTTCAAGCAGTTCCACGAGTTCCCGCACGACGACCCGCGGTACGTCAACGCGATGACGAAGTTCGACCCCGCCGACTTCGACCGCCACTGCAAGGACGGCACCCTGCCGACCGTCTCCTGGCTGGTCGCGCCCTACCTGTTCTCCGAGCACCCGGAGGCCGGTCCGGCCTACGGCGCGCACTGGGTCGACCAGGCCCTGCAGTCGCTGATGTCCAACCCGGAGGTCTGGCAGCACACCGTCTTCCTGGTGATGTACGACGAGAACGACGGCTACTTCGACCACATGGTCCCGCCCACCCCCGAGCCGGGCACCCCCGAGGAGTTCACCCAGGGACGGGCCATCGGCCTCGGCAACCGGGTGCCGCTCTGGGTGGTCTCGCCCTGGTCGCGCGGCGGCTGGGTCAACTCCCAGGTCTTCGACCACACGTCGGTGCTGCGCTTCATGGAGCTGGTCACCGGGGTTGCCGAGCCCAACATCTCGGCCTGGCGCCGGGCCGTCTGCGGCGACCTCACCAGCTGCTTCGACTTCGCCGCCCCCGAGCACGCGATCCCGGCGCTGCCCGACACCAAGGCCCTGATGGCCAGGGCCGACGCGGGCACCAAGCTGCCCGGCGTCGCGCTGCCGGCGGTCGGCGACCAGGCGATGCCGGTCCAGGAGCGCGGCGAACGCCCGCACCGGCCGCTTCCGTACCAGCCGTGGGCCGACGTCGAGGTGGACCGGAAGACCGGCAGGGTCACCTGCACGATGAACAACGACGGCTCGGTGGCCTTCCCGTACACCGTCTACCCGAACATCCTGCTCCCCTTCGCCGGCACCCCGTACACCGTCGCACCGGGCGCCACCGCCCGGTACGTCTGGGACGCCGCCGCCACCGGCGGCCGCTACGACTTCACCGTGCACGGCCCGGACGGCTTCGTCCGACGCTTCGCCGGCACCGTGGTGCGCGACGGCCAGGACGGCCAGAACGACATCGGCGTGCCGATCGTCACCGCCGACCTGCGCGGCAACCGCAGGCTCACCCTCCAGGTGGCCAACGACGGGATGACGGACGTGGCCTTCACCGCCGCGCCCAACGACTTCGCGGGCACCGCGCAGACCGTCCAGGTCAAGCCCGGCAAGCAGGCCGACCTGGCCTGGCCGCTGGACAAGCAGGGCCGCTACGACGTCGTCGTGACCGCCCACACCGGTCAGCGCTTTGTCCAGCGCTACGCGGGCTGGGTGCACTGAGCCCCGGCCGGCCCGGCCGGGGGCGCCGATCCGGTGACCCCCGGCCGTGGCTCGGCCGCCGTGCCGGAGCCCGCCGTTACCGTCGGGCGCATGCAGAAGATCACCACCTTCCTCTGGTTCGACGACCGGGCCGAAGAGGCCGCCGCCTTCTACACCACCCTGTTCCCGGACTCCCGGGTCACCAGGACCACCCGGTACGGCGAGACCGGCCCCGGCCCGGCGGGCTCGGTGATGACCGTCGAGTTCGAGCTCGCCGGCCGCGAGTACACGGCCCTCAACGGCGGTCCGGCGTTCCACTTCACCGAGGCGATCTCACTCCAGGTGGAGTGCGAGGACCAGCAGGAGGTCGACCGGCTCTGGGCGGAGCTCAGCGCGGACGGCGGTGAGGAGGGACCGTGCGGCTGGCTCAAGGACCGCTACGGCCTCTCCTGGCAGATCACCCCCCGGGTGCTGCTCGACCTGGTCGCGGGCGAGGACCGGGCCACGGCGGACCGCGTCTTCGCGGCCATGCTGCGGATGCGGAAGATCGAGATCCAGCCGTTGCTCGACGCGGCGAAGGGGTGAGGCCGTGACCGCCTTCGGCCACCGCGGCATCACCTACCTGCGGGCCACCCCCGAGCGGGTCTGGCACGCGCTCACCAACGCCGACGAGTCCGGCCTCTACTGGGGCCACCGCAACGTCTCCACCTGGCTGCTCGGCGCGCCCTGGGAGCACCAGCGGACCGACGGCTCCGGGACCGCCGACGTCATCGGCACCGTCGAGGCGGTCGACCGCCCGCACCTGCTGGTCACCACCTGGGCCGGCCCGCAGGAGCAGCACGCCGCCTTCCCCTCCCGGGTCACCTTCGAGCTCCAGGGCTGGCAGGACCTCACCCGGCTCACCGTCACCCACGTGGACCTCGCCGACGAGGCCGCCCGGGCGGACGCCGAACAGGGCTGGTCGGCGGTGCTCGCCAACCTCAAGACCTACCTGGAGACCGGCCACCCGCTGCCGCAGCAGCCCTGGCTGATGCCCTGACCCCTGACCCCTGGCCCCTGGCCCCTGGCCCCCTGACCGCGGCCCGTGGCCCGTGGCCCGTGGCGAACAGCGCCCGGCGCCCGGCCAGGGCCTGTCCGCCACGGCGGAGCGCCCTACGCCGCCGGGCGCTCCGCCGTGGCGGACCGGCCGCCGCGGGCCCGCTCGCCGCGCAGCAGGCGGCGCAGCGCGGCGTAGCGGGAGAACCGCTCCCGGTTCGCCACCGAGGCCCGGTCCAGCTCCTCCATCAGCCGCCGGCTGCGGTGCTCCAGGTCCATCTCGTCCAGGATGCGGTCCACCTCGGCCAGTATCGAACCGTGCAACTGCCAGGCCTCCGGGTGCTCCTGGACCTTGCGCAGCAGCACCTGGGCGACGTTCTCCCGGCAGGCCCAGGCCGCCGCCAGCTCGGTGGTCAGCCTGTCCTCGGCCTCCTCGGCGTTGCGGCTCACCTGCGTGGTCACCAGCACCGCGTAGCTGACCATCGCATCGCCGACGTGCGCCAGCAGCTCCTCCAGCCCCGACGCGACGTCCGGCGGGAAGAGCCGTTCGCCGGGCGCGCGCCGCTTGGCCAGGTCGGTCAGCGAGCGGGCCAGCACCCGGATCACCACGACGCAGATCTCCAGCGTGTCCAGCCCGGTGCGCAGCACCAGCCGGGACAGCAGCCCCTCGCTGATCCGCGGGTTGAAGCGCAGGCTGTCCTCCGCCTGGCGCAGCGCCGCGTCCACGTCGGCGATCGCCTGGTCCAGCCGCCGGGCCTCGTGCAGCCGCTCGGCGGCCCGGGCCACCGGGGTGGGGCGGCCCAGTTCCTCGGAGATGTCCAGGAGCAGCTGGCGAGCCCGCCGGGCGAGGTCCTCGATCGACTCCCCGGCGGTGTCCACCCAGACCGGCGGCGCGAACAGCAGGTTGAACAGCAGGCCGACGGCGGCGCCGATGAGCGTCTCCAGCACCCGGTCCCAGGCCTGCGAGGCCAGCTTGGTCACGCCCAGGATCAGCATCGCGCTGATCGCGACCTCCTGGACGAACTCCTCGACCCGGACGAACCGGCCGACGACCAGCGAGGCCAGGATGATCAGCCCGAGGCTCCACCAGGAGAGCCCGACCACGGCGCTGAACCCGATCGCGATCAGCACCCCGACCACCACCGAGTTGACCCGGCGGATGCTGGTCTTCAGCGTCGAGTAGACGGTGACCTGGACGACCAGCAGCGCGGTCAGCGGCGCCGTCAGCGGGGCGGGCTCGCTGCTCAGCTGCGTCGCCACCGCGTAGGCGATGGTGGCCGCCACGGTGGCCCGGACGGTCTGGACCACGAAGGGTTCTCGGGCGCTGCGGCGGACCAGGTCCGCGAGGGACTCCGGGAGAAGGGCCATGTCGCCCTTCTTTCCCCGCATCAGCCGTTCACACCGCTCCCGGGGCGCTCCGGCACCCGTACGCCCGCATCGGGCCGGGTTCGCGCGCCCCGCCGCCGGGGCCCGCCGGCTCAGTTGTCGCGGTTGAAGCGCAGCTTCCAGGGGGCCAGCGCGGACTCGACCTGCACACCCATGCTCATCTTCGAGGCGCCCTCGATCCGCTCCTCGAAACGGATCGGCACCTCGCGGATCGACAGGCCCTGCTTGACGACCCGGTAGTTCATCTCGACCTGGAACGAGTAGCCGTTGCTCTGCACGGTCGGCAGGTCGATGGCGCGCAGGGCGCTCGCGCGCCAGGCCTTGAACCCGGCGGTGGCGTCCCTGACCCCGAGGCTCAGGATCGCGTTGACGTAGAAGTTCGCCCAGGCGGACAGCGCCTTGCGGTGCCAGGGCCACTCCTCGGCGGTCGAGCCGCCGGGGACGTAGCGCGAGCCCAGCACCACGGCGGTGTCGTCGGCGAGCAACGTCTCGACCATCACGGGTATCACCGAGGCCGGGTGGGACAGGTCGGCGTCCATCTGCACCACCACGTCGGCGCCCTCGTCCAGGGCCTTGGCCATGCCGGCCAGGTAGGCGCGGCCGAGGCCGTCCTTCTCGGTGCGGTGCAGCACGCCCACGGTGCCGCCGGAGTCCGCGGCCAGCTTGTCGGCGATCTCGCCGGTGCCGTCGGGGGAGTTGTCGTCGACCACCAGCAGGTGCAGGTTGGGCACCGGAAGCTCCGCGAGCATGCCCGCGAGGACCGGGAGGTTCTCCCGCTCGTTGTACGTGGGGACGACCACAACGACCTTGGGGGAGGCCTCGACCATGTTCTGTTTCCCTCGTGCCTGCTCCGGATGGGACCGTGCGAGTCTATCCGGCGTGTCGGCCGGCTCCTGCCCCGGCCGGGGGCGGAAACCCGTTCGACCGCGATGGGCCGATGTGGGAGGCTGCCGCCGCCCTTTCCGAACGCCGACCCGGAGCCCTCCTTGACGATCCGTCGCAGCACCGCCCTGCCCGTCACCGCCCTGGTCCTCGCACTGGCCACGCTGACCGGCTGCGGCGCCGACAGCGCCGCTCCGCCGAAGGCCGCCCCCACGACCGGAGCGTCCACCGGCGCCACCGGCGCACCGGCCGACGCGACCGGAGCACCCGCCGACGCGACCGGAGCATTCGACCCCGCGGTCGCGATCGCCCACCGCTCCCGGGAGCCGTACGCCGCGACGTTCGAGATGACCGTCGAGAGGGGCGAGGGCGACGAGAAGGAGCTGACCACCGTCACCGCCCGGTCGAACCACAACACTCCGGCCGAGGGATCCCGTACGGAGGCGAAGATGGTCCGCGGGTCCTCCGTGCTGGCCTGGGAGGAGACGGTGATCATCGACCAGGCCGTCTACCGGCGGAACAAGGAGAGCGGTGAGACCCGGTGGACGACTGATCAGAAGCCCCCGGCGAGCGTCGGGGTCGGCGCATACGACGGCGACGGCTACGCCAAGGTCCTGCTGGACGCCGGGCCCGCCGCCCGCAAGGGCATGGAGACCGAGGCGGGCGTGCCGGTGTTCCACCTGAGCGCCCGGCTCTCACCGGCCGAGCTGCGCCGCGCGGACCCGAGCTACGGGGTCGGGCGCCAGAACGAGGGCGCGGACGCGGCCGACTGCCAGCTGTGGATCGACCGGCTCGGCCGGACCGTCCGCAGTGAACGCTCGACGGTGGTCGCCGGCAAGCCGGTCGTGACGAAGGAACGCGTCTCGGACTTCGGCCCCGCGGAGACTTTCACCCCGCCGGCCACCGGCTGAGCCGCCCCCCGCTACGCCGCCCCCCGCTACGCCGTGCCGTAGACGGCGGCGAGGTTGTCCTGGGCCGGGCGGGCCCGGCCGGCCGGGCCGGCGGCGAAGGCGCGCAGGACGTTCTCGGTGACCTGGCGGACCAGGTCCCCGGCGTGCACGTCGATGCCGTGGTCGGCCCTGCCGCCGCCGGGGCCGCGGGCGTCCAGCGCCTCGACCCAGCGCATCGTCCCGGTGGCGAACACCCCGGCGCCGCCCGGCACGGTGCAGTAGGCGGTGTCGGAGTGGGAGCGGCGGCCGTCGCAGACCACGGGGGAGTGGGCGATCACCTCGATCGGGCGGGGGGTGGGGAAGCCGGTGTCCACCCGGTCGTACTCGACCCCGACCAGGTGCGGGAACGAGGCCCCGGCCGCGACGCCCGTCCCCTCGAAGGCCCAGTGCCCGGGCGAGGTGACCACGTACGGGGCGTCCACCGGGTAGCCGTCGTAGATGACGCCGAGCATCGAGCTCTCCGGGTCGGCGCCCGGGCCGGCCCGGAAGTCGGTGGTCGCCGGGGCGCCCGACAGGTGGCCCGGGTCCTGCGCCCAGGCGTCCTTGTAGCAGACCACCGCGCGGTCCGGCCCGAGGTCGGTCGGCTCGAACCGGACCCGGCGGAAGCAGCAGTTGGCGCCCAGGACCGCCAGGTTGGTCCCGGTGTCGCGGGCGGCGACCACGTTGGCCCGCTGCTCGGGCGACCAGTACTCGTCGTGGCCGAGCGACAGGACGGCGGCGGCCCCGGTCAGCAGGCCGGGCTCGCGGGCCACGTCGATGCCGGTGGTGTAGGCGAGCGGCAGGCCGAGCCGCTCGGCGAGGGCGACCAGGGGCGCCTCGTAGACCAGGAACAGCCCGGCGCCGTGGTCGTAGTCGTACGGTCGGTCGAAGACGGCCTTCAGCGAGCGGGTGGCCAGGCCGCCGGTCGGGCCGTTGTAGAGGCTGTAGCCGCCCCACTCGTTGTAGGCCTGCCAGGTCGCCGGGGCGCTCATGATCACGGTCCTGCCGGCGGTGCTCGCCGAGCGGACGGTGAGCGGGACGTAGCGCCGGCCGGAACCGTCCTCGGCGTCCAGGCGCAGCAGGTAGGCGCCCTCGGGCCAGCCGGCGGTGTCCACCGCGAGGGTGCGCTGCCAGCCGGTCAGCACGGTGCGGGTCACCGGGTCCACGTGCGGCGCGGCCTGCCGGCCGCCCGGGACGTGCTCGCGGCGCCAGACCAGCCGGGCGCGGGCGCCGTCGTACCAGCCCATCCGGTAGGCGGAGACGGTGAAGGCCGCGGCCGGGGTGGAGACGTGCAGGCCGAAGGGCTCGCCGGGCAGGACGCTGACCCGGTCGGCGAACCCCGCGATGGCGTCGTCCGGGCCGGGGTCGGTGATCTCCCAGTCGGGGTTGCCGGGGCGGGAGCGCTCGCTCGTCGGCCCGGTGTGCCCGTCGGCGGCCGGGCTGCCGGGGGCGCTCGGGGCGGAGGAGGCCGCGGTGGCCGCCGCGGCGGACGGCTGCGCGGCGGCGGCCGGGGCCGGGCGGGGGTGGCCGCAGGAGGTGACGGCGGCCGCCATCAGGCCCAGGCCCAGAATCCTGCGCCGGCTCGGCTCCGCCACCGCGACCTCCGTGTTTCCTCGTGCGTACCCGTACCCGCACCCGTGTCCGGGGCCGCGGGCGCGTCGACCGGGTCGGTGGCGGCGCGCTGGGGGCGCCGGCCCGGTGTGTCGGTCGCGCGGACATCCTCGCGTGTTTCGCGAGCCCCGCGCAGGCCGCCGCGCCGGGCCGCGGCCTTCGCCGGGCTCCGTGGGGGCGCCACGGGGGAGCTTCAGGGGCGCCGCAGGGGCGTCGGCGAAGGCGGCCGGGGACGGCCCGCGACCGGGCAGGGCCGTACGGGCGCACCCGGGCGTGTCGACCGGCGCGGTGGCCCGGCCCCGGCGGGCCGGTCCCCTAGCCTGACCAGGCGCGCCGCCCGGCGGCCGCAGGGGATCCGGAGCCGTCCGCGCCCGGCCGAGTCGTGGACAGGGGTGCACGTGGTTTCGTCGGGGTCGGCCGAAGCGGGGGCGGGGCCGGTCTCCCGGCGCGAGCGGTTCCGGGCCTGGATGCTGGAGGGCCTGGCCGACATGGCCAAGCAGCATCCCGGTCCGCACGCCGAGGTCCCGCACGAGGAGGGCCGGCGCTGGTGGCGGGTCATGTGCCTGACCGGCCTGGACTACTTCTCGACGCTCGGCTACCAGCCCGGCATCGCCGCGCTCGCGGCCGGGCTGGTCTCGCCGCTGGCGACCATCGTGCTGGTGGCCGTCACCCTGCTGGGCGCGCTGCCGGTCTACCGGAGGGTGGCTCAGGAGAGCCCGCACGGCCAGGGTTCGATCGCGATGCTGGAACGGCTGCTGTCCTTCTGGCAGGGCAAGCTCTTCGTGCTCACCCTGCTGGGTTTCGCGGCCACCGACTTCATGATCACCATCACCCTGTCCGCCGCCGACGCCAGCGCGCACCTGGTGGAGAACCCGCACCTGCACAGCGCGCTGACCGGCAAGCAGATCATGCTGACCATGATCATGATCGCGCTGCTCGGCGCGGTCTTCCTCAAGGGCTTCAGCGAGGCGATCGGCCTGGCCGTGGTGCTGGTCGCGGTGTACCTCTCGCTCAACGTCGTGGTGGTGGCCAACGGGCTGTGGCACGTGTTCAGCGAGCCGCAGCTGTTCACCGAGTGGACGGACGCGCTGACCGTGGAGCACGGCAACGCGATCGCGATGATCGGAGTCGCGCTGATCGTCTTCCCGAAGCTGGCGCTCGGCCTGTCCGGCTTCGAGACCGGCGTCGCCGTGATGCCGCACATCGAGGGCGACCCGGACGACACCGAGGAGAAGCCCACCGGCCGGATCCGCGGCGCCCGCAAGCTGCTGACCACCGCCGCCGCGATCATGAGCGTCTTCCTGATCACCACCAGCTTCATCACCACGCTGCTCATCCCGCCGGACCAGTTCGAGCCCGGCGGCCAGGCCAACGGGCGGGCGCTCGCCTACCTCGCCCACGAGTACCTGGGCAGCACCTTCGGCAGCGTCTACGACCTCTCCACGATCGCCATCCTCTGGTTCGCCGGGGCGTCCGCGATGGCCGGGCTGCTCAACCTGATGCCGCGCTACCTGCCCCGCTACGGCATGGCGCCGCACTGGGCCCGCGCGGTGCGGCCGACCGTCGTCGTGCTCACCCTGATCGCCTTCCTGGTGACGTGGATCTTCGACGCCAACGTGGACGCCCAGGGCGGCGCCTACGCGACCGGCGTACTGGTGCTGATCAGCTCCGCCGCCATCGCCGTCACCATCGCCGCCCACAAGGCCGGGCAGCGCCGCTGGCGGGCCGGCTTCGCGGTGATCGCCGCGGTGTTCCTCTACACCACGGCGGTGAACATCGCCGAGCGGCCGGACGGGGTCAAGATCGGCGCCTGCTTCATCGCGGGCATCATGCTGGTCTCGTTCCTCTCCCGGCTCAAGCGCGCCTTCGAACTGCGCGTCACCGACGTGGTGCTGGACGACGTCGCGGAGCGGTTCGTCCGGGACTACACCCACCGCCCGCTGCGGCTGATCGCCAACGAACCGAACAGCCGCGACCTCGCCGAGTACCGTGACAAGATCCGCCAGATCCGGCGGGACAACGACATCCCGGCCGAGGACGACCTGGTCTTCGTCGAGGTCACCGTGCTCGACCCGTCCGACTTCGAGGCCGAACTGACCGTGCGCGGCGAGGTGCTGCACGACCGCTACCGGGTGCTCTCCCTGGAGAGCTCCAGCGTGCCCAACGCCCTGGCGGCCCTGCTGCTCCGGGTGCGCGACCTCACCGGGCAGCAGCCGCACATCTACTTCGAATGGACCGAGGGCAACCCGTTCGCCCAGTTCCTGCGGTTCTTCCTGTTCGGACAGGGCGAGATCGCCCCGGTCACCCGCGAGGTGCTGCGCGAGGCCGAGCCGGACCGCTCACGCCGGCCGGCCGTCCACGTGGGCTGAGCGGGCCCGGCCGCCGACGCGGCCGAGGGCCCGGTGGCCGGAGGCCGGGTCCTCCCGGCTTCGGGACGGAACGGTGCGTCGGCCGGTCAGCGGTTCTGGTGGGATCTGCTCCACGCGGGGGCGACGAAGGCCACCAGGGCGACGGCGAAGACGATCTGCAGGATGTGGCGGATCCAGTCGATCCCCGAGGTGTGGCGGACACCGATCCAGCCGGAGACGGCGTTGCCGAGCCAGGCCCCGGCGGCGCCGAGCAGCATGGTCAGCCACCAGGGGATCGACTGCGGTCCGCGCAGGATGAGTTTGGCGATCACGCCCAGCACGAAGCCGATGAGCAGAATCCACAGGAGCTGGAACATCGCAGTCCACCTTCCGGGCGCACCCGGGCCGACGGCCCGGTGCGCCGAATCGCCGATGACGCGGTTCGTCCCATGATCACCCGGATCGGGCGAACGGGCACGTCGACCGGAGACCGCGCAGGTCGGCGGCGCGCCGACGGGCCGCTCCCGGCCGGGACGCGGGCGGTCCGGCACCCGTGAACGACCCGGCGCCCGTGAACAACCTGGCACCCGTGAACGACCCGGCGCCGGCGTACGACCCGACGGCGGCCGGGACCTCAGAGGTCCCGGACGGCCGTGACGGCCTCGCGGACCCGCGGGTGCGGATCCTCCGCCAGGCCGTCCAGCAGTTCGGCGACGCCCGGGGTGGACCAGCGGCCGACGGCCCAGACCAGGTCCCCGCGCACCTCCGGGGCCGGATGGGAGGCCAGCCGGGCGAGCCGGTCCACCGGGCCGCGCCGGCGCAGTCCGAACCAGTGCAGCGCCGAGCGCAGTTCGGCCGGGTCGCCCGGTTCGCCGGCCGCCGCGATCCGCGCGAGCAGCACGGGCACGGGCGGCGGCGGGCCGTCCAGCGGGTGCGGGTGGCGCTCGCGCAGCCGGCGGCCGCCGTACTCGCCGTAGATCCGGCAGCCCTGACAGGTGCAGGGCCGGGTGCCGTGGGCGCCCGGCACGTAGCGCCAGCCGGTGACCTGCGGCACGGCGCGGACCCGGTGCACCTCGCGGGCGCCCACCGCTCGCGGCAGGAACACCTCCCAGCCCCGCGGGTCGGCCAGTGCGCCGATCCGCCGGACCGCCTCGGCCGCGCGCAGCGGCTGCTGGACGCCCCGGGCCCGGTCGCGGTAGTGGCCGGCCAGGACCTCCTGCTCGTCGTCCAGCCGGAGGTGCACCGCGACCAGCGCGCCCTTGGGGCCGAACCGGGCCAGCTCGCGCAGCCACTGGTGGGTCAGCGTGTACGAGGGCAGCACGGGGAAGCAGTACACCCCGCGCGCGCCGCCCTGGCCCCGGCTGTCGGCGCGGATCCCGGCGCGGCGGATGCGCGGCGCGTTCGCCGCGGCGGTCAGGTGCACGAACATCGCCATGGGGCGCGATCCTAGCGAGCGACCGTCGGTGCTCCGAGCGATTTTCCGGGTGCCACCGCCGGGCGGGGAGGCGGCCGGGCGGTCCGGGGAGGCCCCGCGGGTCAGGCGGTGTCCGCGCGGCGCTCGATCAGGGCGGCCAGTCCGTCCAGGATGCGTTCCAGGCCGAACTCCAGCGCCTGGTCGCGGCCGCCCGGGTCGGCCATGGCGGCGGCGACCGCGGGGAAGCGGTCGGCGTGCTCCTGGACCACGGCGCCGAGGGCGGCGAGGAGTTCGGCCTCGGGGGTGGCGGCCGGTCCGGCGGCGCGGGACTGCGCGGCGATCCCGCGCACGTGCCCGGTGAGCAGGACGGCGGCGTCCATCCGTTCGGGGCCGGTCAGCCCGTGGCCGTCGAGTGCCGTCACCACCCTTTCCAGCCAGTCGAGTTCCTTCGGGCCGATGACCCGCGCGCCGACGGTGGCGTCCAGCAGCCACGGGTGGCGGGCGAAGGAATCAGCCAAGTGGTGGGCCCAGGCGGTGAGTTGATCCCGCCAGTCGGTGCCCTCCGAGGTGTCAGGGGGTGCGTCGACGGCCGACTCGACCATCAGGGCGATCAGTTCGGCCTTGCCGGGGACGTAGCGGTAGAGCGACATCTTGGTGAAGTCGAGCAGCCCGGCCACCTTCTGCATGGAGACCGCGGCGAGCCCCTCCGCGTCGGCGACCTCGACCCCGGCCGCGGCGATCCGCTCCAGGCTCAGGGCCGGCTTCGGCCCCCGGGTGGGTCTGGCCGGCGGCCCCCAGAGCAGTCGCACCGTGTCGTTCGCCGCCTCGGCCATCATCCGCTCCGTCCTGGGTCGCGGCCTGGGGGGTTGTCCTTCCAGGCCAACTGTGTCTACCGTACACAGCAGCGAACAGTGTCCGCGAGACACAGTTTTCTGATTCCCGGACGGAGTGGTTTCCATGAGCACCAAGGTCCTGATCTCGGGCGCGAGCATCGCCGGCCCCGCGCTGGCCCACTGGCTGGGCCGGTACGGCTTCGAGGTGACCGTGGTCGAGCTGGCCCCCGCACTGCGCGACGGCGGCCAGGACGTCGACTTCCGCGGCCGCACCCACCTGACCGTGCTGGAGCGGATGGGAGTCCTGGAGGAACTGCGCACGCTCGGCACCGGCGGCAGCCCGATGACCTTCGTGGGCCCCGACGGGCGCCGGCTGCTGCACCTGCCCGCCGAATTCGCCGGCGGCGACCTGGAGGTCCCGCGCGGAGAGCTCGCCCAACTGCTCCACCGGCACAGCAGCGCCCGCGCCGAGTACGTCTTCGGCGACTCGGTCACCGCGCTGGAGGAGACCCCGAGCGGAGTCCGGGTCACCTTCCGGCACGCGGCACCAAGCGAGTTCGACCTGGTGATCGGCGCCGACGGGCTGCACTCCACCGTCCGCCGGCTCGCCTTCGGCCCCGAGCGGCGCTACGTCCGCCACCTCGGGTACTACACGGCCACCTGGCAGCTGCCCAACGACCTCGGGCTGCCGACGGGCGCGGTCGGCCTCAACGTCCCCGGTCGGCTGATGTCCGTCGGTGCCGCCCACCGCGACCCGGGCCGGGCCGGCGCGTTCTGCCTCTTCGCCTCGCCCGAGCTGCGCCACGACCGCCACGACCCGGCGCGGCAGAAGGAGCTGGTCCGGGCCGCCTTCACGGGCCTCGGCTGGCGGGTGCCGCAGCTCCTGGAGAGCCTGGACGCCGCCCCCGAGCTGTACTTCGACTCGATCAGCCGCGCCGACGTGCCCGTCTGGTCGACCGGCCGGATCGCCCTGATCGGCGATGCCGCCTGCGGCGCGACCATCGGCGGCATGGGCACCGGCACAGCGGTGGTGGCCGCGTACGTCCTGGCGGGCGAGCTGGCCCGGGCGCGCGGCGACCACCGGGCCGCCTTCGGGCGGTACGAGCAGCTGCTGCGCGGCTACGCGCAGGGCTGCCAGAAGGGCGGGGACCGGACCGGGCCGTTCCTCGCCCCGCGCACGGCCGCGGGCCTGCGGTTCCGCAACGCGCTGCTCAACCGGCGCTGGGCGCTGCAGCGGATGCTGGAGCTGGGAAAGCAGGTCAGCAGCGTCGAACTGCCGGACTACGAGCGCGACTCACGGCGTCGGCGGGAACTCGCCGACTGACCGGGGACACCCGGTGCGGCACCAGGGGCCCTGGACGGTCCCGCGAGTCGATCGTGCGACGGCCGCGCCCTCCCGGGTGGCCGGCGGACATACGACGGACATTCGGCGGGCCACCGCTGGAAGAACGTTCCACGAGCGGCGGCCGCCCTTCCGCCGCCGACCCTCCGGCGCCGGTCAGCGCCGACCTGGTCGGCATGGGCGCCCCCGCCGCCGACGCGCTCCTCAACAAGCTCGCGGCCGACTACAACGCCTCGCTCTCGGCGGCCGGGGACACCACCTCACCCCGGCTGTACAGCTGGGACGCCCGGGGATCCGGCACGATCACGTCCAAGGCGGGGGCCACCACCGTCTTCCGGCCGACCAACACCAAGCAGGCCCTGAGCACTCTGGTGGCCAACACCGGCGCCACGGTCGACTTCGTCCGGCTGAGCCGGCCGCCGCAGCAGACCGACCCGATCTCGATCGACTTCATCCCGTTCGTGAAGGACGCGGTGACCTGGGCGGCCCCGGCGGGTGGCAATGCGCCGAACAACCTGACGAGCTTCCAGCTGCGGTCGATCTACGCCTGCGACATCACCAACTGGCGGCAGATCGACTCCCGGCTGCCGGACGCCACGATCAGGCCGGTGGTGCCCGGCTCCTTCTCCTCGAGTTCCAGCTACCGCCATTCGACCTACACCTCCGACGAGATGATCGCCTTCGCGTCCGGCGCTGTGAACGGCGGCGATCCGGGTGCCTTCTACGCGGGCCCGTGCGTGACCTCCGGTGTCGCGGACGACCAGGGCGAGGACGCGGTCCTGCACGATCCGAACGCGATCGTCCCGTACTCGGTCGGCCGCTGGCTCGGCCAGGTGACCGGCGGGCACCGGAAGCCGGGCGACGACCCCGGGGTGCTGATGCCGAAGAACCTGGACGGAGTGGCCCCGACGGACGGCGGCGAGATCAGCGAGTACCTCCTCCAGAGCTGGTACGGCCGGGTCCTCTACCTCGGGGTGCGGGACGGCGACTGGAGGGGCGTCGGCACGCAGGGCCAGGCGCTGCGGAACGTGTTCGGGCAGGAGGGCTGGTTCTGCACCTCCCCGGTCGCCGAGGCGGACGTCCGGAGCTACGGCTTCCTGCCGATGGTCTCCTTCGCCTGCGGGGCGACCGTGCACGCGTGATCCTGTCGGGGCGTGGTGCCGGGGGATGTGCGGCCGGGGGTGCGGTCCGGCGGACCCGGTGTCGGGAACGCGTTCGCGGGCCGGGGTGTCGGGAACGCGTTCGCGGGCCGGGGCCCAAGGTCCCACCCGTTCGGCCCCTTGGCCCCTGGCGATCGGCGCCGCCGCGAGCGATGCTGCCGGTACCGGCCGGGACGATCCGCGTCCGGTCGGAGCAGGATTGTTGGACGAGGTGAACCGGCGTGCGGCATGCCACCGTCGAATCCGTGATGACCAGCCCCGTCGTCCTGGTCTCCCCCGAGACCGGATTCCGGGAGATCGTGACGCTGCTGAGCGAGTACGACATCACCGGCGTGCCGGTGGTGGACCCGGAGGCGCGCCCGCTCGGCGTGGTCTCGGAGGCCGACCTGCTGCGGACCCTGGCCGCTCAGGAGGACCCGGCCAGCCTGCTGCCCGCGCCCGAGTCGGCGCAGGCCGGCCCGAACGGCGAGGTGACCGCGGCCGATCTGATGACGGCGCAACCGGTCTGCACCACACCGGACACCAGCATCGTCGCGGCGGCGCGGCTGATGAGCCGGCACGGCCTGAAGCGGCTGCCGGTGCTGGACGAGGAGGGGCGGGTCATCGGCATGGTCAGCCGCGGCGACCTGCTGCGGGTGTTCCTGCGCGAGGACGTGGTGATCCGGCGCGAGATCGTCGAGGAGGTGCTCGGCCGGATCGACGGGGTCAGTCCGGCGCAGGTCGGGGTGGAGGTCAACCAGGGGCGGGTGGTGCTCAGCGGCACCGTGCCCGAGCAGCACCTGGTGCCGATCGTGCTCAACCTGTGCCGCTCGGTGGACGGGGTGATCTCGGTGACCGACCGGCTCGGGGCCGAAGGGGCGGCGCCGGTCGGCTGACCGGCCGCGCCGTCCCCGATTCGCACGTTCGTCCCGGACCCGAACGATCCACTTCGCATACTGCGGAGGGTATCGGGTAACTCACCCTGTGTGCCCGTCAGTGCGGACTGCCGGGACGGCGGAGCTTCGGGGAGGCGGCCGTGGCAGTCGTGTTCGACGCGGACTTCACTTCGACCAGTCAGTGGATCGCCGGGCGCAGCAGCGCCTATCCCCGGATGGGGCCGACCAATCGGAGCGACCACAAACTCGACTACCTCAACCGCGACTACTGCCCCGACGGGGTGTTCGCGGCGGTCCGGCGGCACAGCGGCGGGCTGTGGAGCTGCAACCTGCTGACCACCGAGGGCAGTCCGGACGGTTTCCAGCTCCGTGCCGGGGACGTGCTGTCGGCCAGCGTGACACTGCCCGTCGAACTGGGCGCCTGGCCGGCGATCTGGACCTGGCGGGACGGCGGCAACGAGGTGGACGTCTTCGAGTACCACCCGGACAACCCAGACCTGCTGGAGATCTCCAATCACGTTCGGGGCGGCTACCGGTACTGGCACGGCGCGGGTTCCGGGATCGGGCCGGGGGCGACCTTCGATCTGCGGGTGGTGCTCGGCGCGAACTCGGTGGACTGGTACGTGGAGGACGAGCTGGTCTACGCGGACCTGCACGGCGTCGGGTCCGGGTGGCACGCGTACCTGATCGTCAACATGTCGGTGGCGGACGGGACGTACCACGACCGGCCGCCCTACGGTGGGCCGGACCGGCTCAGCTGGGTCTGCCGCGGCCTCCGGGTCGAGCGCTGAGCGGGCGGGCGGGCGGACGGGCTCACGGGTGCCCGAGGTGACGGCGGTCCGTGGGGCTCCTGCGGCTCGTGGGGTGCCTACGGTTCGCGGGGTGCCTACGGTTGGCGGGGTGCGAAGGCGGCGGTGATCGGGCCGCGCGGGGCGTACCCGCCGCGCGGGTCGAGCGGAGTGAGCAGGGTGTGCGGATCGCGTGGGCCGTAGAGGCCGTTCGCGCCCGGTGGGCCGGGCCGGCCGGAACGCTGGAACCAGACCGCCCGGCGTTGCGGGCCGATGTGGGCGGGGTCGGTCACGTACAGGTCGTCGCGCGGGGCGCGCTCGTTGCCCGGGGCGAGCGCCGCGTCCACGGCGCGGTCGGCGAGCGCGCGCAGCAGCGCGGCGGCGGTGGTCTCGGCGGCGGCCGGCGCGATGGCGAGGGCGGTGAGCTCGGCCCAGAGCGCGGTGGTGACGTAGCCGATCGGGGAGTGGCCGAGCGCCGGGACGGGGCGGGCGTCCGGGTGGCGCCGCAGCACCCCGGCGGCGACGAGCTGCTCGGGGGAGCGGTCGTCGTCCGGCGGTCGGAAGGCCGTGGGTGGCTGGTGAGCCGTGGGCCACTGGGGGTGGGACACGGGCGGCGGATGGTGGGTCACGAGCGGCACGCTACCCCGGTGGGCGCCGCGCCGGGCACCGGACCGTTTTCTCAGGCTTCCCTCATGCCGCTTTCACCGGTGGCGGGCGCACGATGGTGGTAGGCGCTGCTCACCTCGGCGGGCCCCGACGGGGCCGGAGGAGGAGGTCCTGATGAGGTACTGGCACGGACACGGCCACGTCGTGGGTGGCTGGGGCATGGGGCTGATGGCGTTCGGGACGCTGCTGCTCCTGGTGATCGTCGTGCTCCTGGCCGTGGCCCTGTTCCGCTATTTCTCGCGCTCGCGGCAGCCGATCCCGCCCGGCCGGGCGGCTCCGGGCGCGGGTGGATCCGGGGCGGGAGGCCCGCAGGGCTGGGGCCAGGCGGGGCAGGGGAGCCAAGGGGGCGGAGGGACGCCACCGGAGCGGGTGCTCGCGGAGCGGTTCGCGCGGGGTGAGATCGACGCGGAGGAGTACCGGCACCGACTGGAGACGCTGCGTTCGGTGAACGGGCCGGGCGGCGATTGACCCCGGTGGCGATCGGTCCGGTGCCGATCGGTCCGGCGGAGATCGACCCCGGGACGACACGGAGCGGGCCAGCCGCACTTCGGGTGCGGCGGGCCCGTTCCGTCGCCGGGGGCGGGGCCGTGGTCGGCCGGTCGGGGGGTCTCGGTGACCGGCCGATGGCCGGGTGCCTACTCGACGACCAGCTCGACCGGGATGTTGCCCCGGGTGGCGCGGGAGTACGGGCAGACCTCGTGCGCCTGCTTGACCAGCAGCTCGCCGGTCTCGCCCGCGAGGGACTCGGGCAGCTCGACGCGCAGCACGACGGCGAGGCCGAAGCCGGCCCCGTCCTTGCCGATGGACACCTCGGCGGTCACCGAGACCTCGCTGGTGTCCACCCGGGCCTGCCGGCCGACCAGGCCGAGGGCGCTGGCGAAGCAGGCGGCGTAGCCGGCGGCGAAGAGCTGCTCGGGGTTGGTGCCCTGGCCGCTGCCACCGAGCGCGGGCGGCATGGCGAGGGCGAGGTCCAGCTGGCCGTCGGAGCTGACGGCGCGGCCCTCCCGGCCGTTGGCGGTGGCGGCTGCGGTGTAGAGCGCGTCCATGATGGCGTCCCTTCGGGTCCTGGGTGTTCCTGCGGCCGGTGGTCCGGGCGGTTGCCGGTCCGGCGTGCTTCGCGGCGGCCGCTGGGTCGTCGCTGCGCTGCGACCAGTAGAGCACGCAATTCAATTGTGCACAACTCAATGGCGCGATGGTGATCGGTACCATGGGTCCATGACCACCCATTCCGGCATGGCCGACGAGGAGCTGCTCCGCCTCGACCGGCAGATCTGCTTCTCGCTCAACGCGGCCTCCCGTGCCTTCGGAGGCGTGTACCGGGTGCTGCTGCGGGACCTCGGGCTGACCTACCCGCAGTACCTGGTGATGCTGGTGCTGTGGGAGGAGGGCGAGCTTCCCGTCAAGCGGATCGGCGAGCGGCTGCGGCTGGACTCCGGGACGCTCTCCCCGCTGCTCAAGCGACTGGAGGCGGCCGGACTGGTGCGCCGCGAGCGGAGTGCGGAGGACGAGCGGTCGGTCACCGTCCGGCCGACCCCCGAGGGGTCGGCGCTGCGCGAGCGGGCCGGGCAGGTCCCGCGCCGGCTGCTCGCGGCGACCGGACTGCCGGTCGAGGACCTGGCCGCGCTGCGCGGACTGCTGGACCGGGTGACCGCCGCGCTGGACGCGGCGGAGGTGGAGCCCGCTCCGTAGGGGGGTGGAGTGGTCCGTGCTCGTGCGCCGGGGCGGCGCGGCGGCTCGCCGGGTGGGCCGGTGGGTCGGTGGGTCGGCGTGGCGGGCCAGTGGGGCGTGGGGGTCGGGGGTGCGGTCGTGGGGCTTGTCAAGCCACCCCTCCACACCCTGTGATCTGGGTCACATTGTTGCCCCTCGGGCCGGGCTCGTGAGGGCGAAGCGCCAGGTCAGCCACGCTGTTCGGAAGTGAACGGAAACATTCGGCAATTGTCCGCCCGATCCGGTCAACAACCCGGAGCTCCCGGACGGTTACACCACGAGCCCCCAAAGGGCCGTCGGCGTGCCACCCGGTGGGCCGGCCAGCCGACCGATGAAAGGGGGGCCGCGTGAGCACTCCCGGGCCGGGCGAGGAGCGGGGCCTGCGAGCCGACCCGCTCGGCGACCTGCCGAACGACTTCGAGGCCTTCTTCACTCGCGAGAACTCCGGGTACCTCCGTTACGCCCAGCAGCGCCTGCGGCACCGTGAGGACGCCCAGGACGCCGTCCAGAACGCGGGCACCACGCTCTACAAGAACTGGCGCCGGGCCCTGGCCAGCCCCGATCCGCAGGCCTTCGCCTTCAAGATCGTCAAGGACGCGGTCGTGGACGTGCTGCGCGAGCGCCGCCGCACCGAACGCAAGCGACTGCGGGTGATCGCCCAGCGCCGTCCCGACACCAGCCAGGACGAGCTGAACGAGCTCGCCGAACTGGACGCCCTGGACTGGGCGATGGAGGAGCTCGCGCGGGCCGCCCCGGTCCAGGCCGACGTGGTCCGGCTGCGCCAGGCGGGACTGTCCTACCACGACATCGGACGGTCCCTCGGCATCGCGCACACCACCGCCCGCACCTACTACAGCCTCGGACGGCGCCACCTGGAGTACCTGTTGGAGCACCCGGACGACGACGGGGCGCGGACATGAAGGTCGTGGACCTGCTGCGCGTGCACGCCGGTGAGCTGGCCCGGGAGTTCGACGACCACGATCCGGTGGACTTCACGCGCCGGCTGGCCGAGCGGCTCGCCGCCGCTCGACGGCCCGCCCCGGCCGTGCGCGAACGCCCCGCCAGGCCGCCCGCCGGTGCCCGGCCGCCGCACGCGCCGGCCTCGGGGCCGAGCCCGGGACCGGCGGCGGGGACGGGGACGGGGACGGGCGCCGGGCCGGCCACGGGTGCCGGGGCGGGTGCCGGCTCCGGTCCGGGGGCGGGACCCGGTCCCGGGGCGCTCCCCGGGCAGGCCCGGTGGGCCGGAGGGCGGGCGGAGCTGCGGCGTGACCTGCGGCACCTGTGCGCGGGGGTGGCGGGCGCGGTGGAGCCGGGCGAGCTGGCCCTGGACCTCGAACTCGCCGAGAAGACCGCCTTCCGAACCCTGGGCTGCCTGCTGTACGGCATGGGCCGCACGGCGGACGGCGTCTTCTGGTGGCGGATAGCAGCCCAGTACGGGGACCAGCTGGCCGTGCACTGCCTGGCGGTGCACTACACGGCTGAGGGCGAGCGGTGCGACGCGGCCCACTGGGCGGCCCAGGCCCAGGACCTCAGCGCCCCGGGCCGGCTGCCGGAGCTGGCGCCGGACGTCCGGCCGGGCGGGGCGGCGGAGCTGGCGCGGGTGCTGGCGGAGCGCTACGACGGCGAGATCCTGCTGACCGTGCGGGAGGCGGTCGCGGCGCGGCCGAGGGCCGACCCCGGGCGGTTGGCGGTCCGGGCGGTACGGGGGCGGGGAGTGGTGCGGATCCGGTGACCGGGTGCGGCTGCCGGGGCGGCCGGGGTTGGGGGCGGAGCGTGTCCGGGGGAGCGCGCGGGCCGAGGCCGTCGCCGGGGGCCGAGGGCAGGGGGTCAGGTGAGCCCGGAAACGGCGGCGCCCAGGTACTCCGCGCCGAGCAGCAGCGGGACGACGACCATGATCGCCGCGTTGTGGGCGGCCGTCCAGGCCCGCAACTCGCCGAGGGAGCGCCGCACGCGGCCGTCGGCCCGCAGGTGGACCGCGAAGGGCACCAGGGTGCCCAGCGAACCGAGCAGCACCAGCACGGCGGCCGCCATCGCCGCCTCCCAGCCACCGGTCGGGGTGGCGACGATGGAGGCGGCCCCGCCGACGGCCGGGACGAGGGTGTTCGGACGGGTCACGACCAGGACCACGGCGAGACCGGCGGACCGGGCGGCGGACAGCCGGTCGATCGAGAGCAGCCAGACCGGCGGCGCGGTGACCCGGCCGGGGCGCGGTCGCTCGCGCCACTGCCGGGCGGCCAGCATGAGGAGCACGACGCCGAGGGCGAGCTTCAGCCAGGACGGCCAGGTCGGCGTGGTGCGGGTGGGGTTCCACGCGGTTCCCGCCGCCACGACGGCGGCCACCACCGCGGTCAGGCCGAGCAGCCAGCCGGCCGTGAAGGCGATCCCGTTGGCCCGGCCGCGCGGTGAGGCGAGGATCAGCAGGAGGGCGATCAGCGGCAGCGGGGAGAGCGCGACCGCCACCGCGGAGGCCAGCATCGGGCCGATCGCCTCGCCCATCCCCGCACCTGCCCTTCCCGCCGCCGGGCGCCGTCCGCCATTCAGCTACCGACGGGCGGGCGGCGCACGGCCGGTGCCGCCGTTCGGGTGAGGGCGGAGCGGAGCGCGGGTTCGGGCGGGTGCGGGGGTGGGCGCCGAAGGGTGCCGACGGGCGGGTGCGGGCGGAGGGTGAGGCGGAGAGCGACGGAGGGCCGCCGCACCACCGGGGTGCGACGGCCCTCCGCGGGCACGGGCTGCGTCAGTCGGTGCCGGACTCGATCGCCGCGAGGTCGAGCGCGGTGGGGTCCTTCTCGTCACCGCTGCCGGCGGCGATGGGAGCCGCACCGCCCGGGGCGAGCTCGCCGATCAGTCCGCTCCACGGCGCCAGCTGGCCGTTCACCGCGTACTGCTCCAGCTTGCTGCGCGAGTCGGCGATGTCGAGGTTGCGCATGGTCAGCTGGCCGATGCGGTCGTCCGGGACGAAGGCGGCGTCGACGCTGCGCTCCATCGACAGCTTCTCCGGGTGGTAGCTGAAGTTGGGGCCCTGGGTGTCGAGGACCGAGTAGTCCTGGCCGCGCCGCAGCCGCAGGGTGACGCTGCCGGTGACCGGGTGGCCGATCCAGCGCTGGATGCTGTCCCGGAGCATCAGCGACTGCGGGTCGAACCAGCGGCCCTCGTACAGCAGCCGGCCGAGCCGCCGACCCTGGGTGTGGTACGTGGCGATGGTGTCCTCGTTGTGGATGGCGTTGAGCAGCCGCTCGTAGGCGATGTGCAGCAGCGCCATGCCGGGGGCCTCGTAGATGCCCCGGCTCTTTGCCTCGATGATGCGGTTCTCGATCTGGTCCGACATGCCCAGACCGTGCCGGCCGCCGATGGTGTTGGCCTCGTGGACCAGGTCGACGGCGCTGGCGAACTCCTGGCCGTTGATCCGGACCGGGCGGCCGAACTCGAACTCGACGGTGACGTCCTCGGTCAGGATCTCGACCTCGGGGTCCCAGAAGGCCACGCCCATGATCGGGCTGACGATCTCAAGGGAGGTGTCCAGGTACTCCAGCCGCTTGGCCTCGTGGGTGGCGCCCCAGATGTTGGCGTCGGTGGAGTAGGCCTTCTCGGCGGAGTCCCGGTACGGCAGGTCGCGCTCGGCGAGCCACTCGGACATCTCCTTGCGGCCGCCGAGCTGGTCGACGAACGCCTGGTCCAGCCACGGCTTGTAGATCCGCAGGCTGGGGTTGGCCAGCAGGCCGTAGCGGTAGAACCGCTCGATGTCGTTGCCCTTGTAGGTGGAGCCGTCGCCCCAGATGGAGACGCCGTCCTCCTGCATGGCGCGCACCAGCAGGGTGCCGGTCACCGCGCGGCCGAGCGGGGTGGTGTTGAAGTACGTCTGCCCGGCGGAGCGGATGTGGAAGGCGCCGCAGGCGAGGGCGGCCAGGCCCTCCTCGACCAGCGCGGCCCGGCAGTCGACCAGTCGGGCCTGCTCGGCGCCGTACGCGCGGCCACGGGCCGGGACGTCGGCGAGGTTCGGCTCGTCGTACTGGCCGATGTCGGCCGTGTAGGCGTAGGGGAACGCACCGTGCTCGCGCATCCACGCGACGGCGACGGAGGTGTCCAACCCACCGGAGAATGCGATGCCGATCCGTTCACCGACCGGCAGCTTGCTCAAGACCTTCGACATGGATGCACCCTTGACCCGCGTAGCGGGCCCCTGATCTAGCGATGTGTGACGGGAATCGGCGTAATCGATCCGATGCCCGAACTCTGGCATAGATTTGCAGAGCAATGCAAGAGCATACGAAAGCCTGGGTGGCTGCAGAGGGCTGCCCGGCCGCCGCGCGTCGGGCGGTGATCCGGCCGACTCGCTTGGCCGGAGGGACAGTTGGGGCCGATCAGCGGGTCGGGGCGGGTGCCCGGGTGCGCAGCCAGACGGTACGGGAGGCGAGCGCGCCCAGCCCAAGGGCGACCAGGTGGCCGGCGTCGGCCAGCTGCTGATCCAGCGCCCAGGCGGCGGCCAGGGCCAGGGCGAGCGCCGGCAGTCCGTAGCGACGCAGCGGACGCGGGCCGAGCGCGAGGAGGCAGGCACCGGTCGCGACCAGGCCGTAACTGATGCCCACGTCCCGGGCGCGGGAGAGCGCGCCCGGGATGCGGGCCGTCACCATCACCCACATGGCGCCCTCGGTGAGCAGGGTGGCGCCCAGGTGCCCGAAGACGAAGACCGCACCGGCCCGGGCCGGACCCCAGCGCCACTCGGCCAGGCCCAGGACGACGGCGACCGCCGCGATTCCCGCCCAGGACGGGACCCCGTCGACCACGAGGCCGCTGGTGAACAGGGTCCACCACTTGCCCACTTCCATGTGATGGACGTTGCTGCTGTTGTGCCGCACGAACCGGGCCCGCTCGGCATGGCCCTGGCTCGCCAGCCAGGAGGCCGTCACGGTCAGCAGCAAGACGTACGCCGTGGTGAGGCGCAGCCGGACGGCGGCTCTCAGCGCCGGGTGCCGGGAAGCCGCGGGGCCGGTCGGTGTCCTCGTGGCGAGGCGATCGCTCATCGTGCCTGGTGCCCTTGTTCGGCGGTTCCCGGAACCGGCTCGCCCGGTGCGCGGCGGGGAAGGCCGCGGCCGGGACGGTCCGAGCGCCAGCGTACGCGAACGGCCGGAAGGCTCCGGGGCCGGAGGTGGGGGCGGGAGGCGCGGATCTCTCGTGCGGCTACGTCGTGGTGGCAGGACGTTGCGGGTGGCGGGCGACCCGGCGACCCGGCGACCGGTGGCGGCGGGGCCGGGCGGGGGTGAGGGTGAGGGGGATGCTGAGGAGTGTCGCGAGGAGGCGTCGATGGCCGGCAGCACCGTCAAGGGCCCCGAGGCACACCGGCGGCCCCGGTGGGCGCGCGCCGCCCACGCGGTGTGGGCCTACATCCGGCGCGCGCCGGGGACCTACATCTGGCTGGCGATCCTGCTCGTCACCACGCAGGTGATCCGGCACGTCGATCCGGCGACCGCCGACCGCATCCTGGAGCGGCGTTCGACCAACCTCCACCACCTCCAGGTCTCGCCGGTCCGTGTCCTGGTGACCAGTGCCCTGTGGATCGCGGGCGGCGGCTGGCTGTCCTACTTCCTGCTGTACAACCTCTTCCACGTGCCCGCCGAACGATGGCTCGGCACGCTGCGCTGGATCTCGGTGGCAGCGCTCGCGCACGTCGGCGCCACGTACCTCAGCGAGGGCGTGCTCGGCTGGGCGATCCACCACGGGCTGGCCTCGCCGAGCGCCGTCTACACCCTGGACTACGGCGTCAGCTATGCGCTGGCCGGAGTGGTCGCGGTACTCACCTATCTGATCGTCCGGCCCTGGCGGTACCTGTACGCGGCCGGGGTGTTGGTGGTCTACGGGCTGGGCGTGCTGCAGAGCCGGGACTACACCAGCATCGGCCACTTCAGCGCGGCCCTGATCGGCTTCGCCTGCTACCCGCTGACCCGGGACCGCCCGGGTTCCTTCGACCCGGTCGCCTCGGCCCGCACGGTCTGGCGGCGGGCGCGCCGACGGTGACCCACGGCCGCGACGGTGACCCATGGCCGCCGATGGGACGGGTCGGCGGCCGGGTTTGCGGGGCCGTCCGCCGACCGGGCGGGTGGCGGGACGACTACCGGCCGATTCGCTGGGACACGCAGAGGATGTTGCCTTCGCAGTCCTTGAACCAGGCCGCGCGCATGCCCTCGCCCTCGGCGACGCCGTTGACGGTCTTCAGGCCGGGGAAGTCGTACTCCTCGAAGGTGATGCCGCGGTCGCGGAGGCCGGCCATCTCGGTGTCGAGGTCGGCGACCTTGAAGCTGGCCAGGGTGTGGGCGGCCTGACCCCCGCTGGGGGTGTGGTAGACGGTGACCTGGGTGCCGCCGGTGTCGCAGACGAACTCCTCCTCACTCTCCTCGGCGAGCTTGAGACCGAGGGTGTCGGTGTAGAAGGCCTTGGCGCGGGTGAGATCGGCGGCGGGGATGACTGCTTGCAGCGGAGCGTCTCCAAGCATGGTGTTTCGCCTCCTCCCTGTCACCAGGCCAGGGATGTGCGGGTGGTACCGCCCGGTGGGCGCGGAACGGCTTCGGGCTGTGCGCGGGAGATCGCCGGACGTCATGCGGGGCCGGCCTCCGGAGCGAGGTGACCTCGGCGGCGCGGGCGAAGTGAGGCCTTCACCCGGGGTGGCCGGCCGGCCGCGGAGGTGTCACCGGCCGCGTGGCCAGCCGTGCGGCACACGTTCCAGTACTCCCGCACCGAACAGCTCGTACAGCGGCAGGGCCTCCAGGTGGACGTAGCCGATGTGACAGTCGCAGACCGGCAACGGACAGGCCCGCGCCCGCAGTCGGGTGCGGTAGCTGCCGTCGTACAGGTTGCCGAGGACGTCCCGGACGAAGTGGCAGCGGCGCACCGTGCCGTCGCCGTCCACCGACAGCACGGACTCGCCGGTGCGGCACGGCAGCCCGGCGCTGGGATGGGCGTGCCGGCTGTAGCCGAAGTGCGGGTCGAGAGCGGCCCATCGGGCGGCCTCGGCGTCGGTGTAGTCGAGGCCCTCGGCGGCGTTGACCCACAGGTAGACGTCCTCGGAGAGCTCGGCGCGCAGCCGGCGGGCCTCGTCGAGGTGCTCGGGCCGGCCGACGACGCCGACGCTGTACCGCACACCGAGTGCGTCCAGCTCGCGGCACTTGGCGAGGAAGCGGTCACGGGTGACCTGGCCGGGATGGAAGGTGACCCAGAGGGCGAGGGCGTCGAGGTCGGCCTCGGCGAGCCAGCCCGTGCGACAGCTGAGGTTGGTCTGGATCGCGACGCGGCGCACGTGCGGCAGGCGGCTCAGCTCGACCAGCGCACGGCGGTACCAGGACCGCACCAGCCCCTCGCCCCAGGGCGTGAACAGCAGCGACAGGGTGTCGCCGGTTCCCGCGCGCCCGGCGGCCCAGCCGGTGAAGCGCTCCAACGCGGCCCGGTCGGCGCGCAGTTGTCCGGGGTTGTCGCGCCGCTTGGCGAACGGACAGTACGGGCAGTCGTAGTCGCAGGAGGAGAGCGGACCGCGGTAGAGCAGGGTGAGGTCCCGCGCGCCGTCCTCCTCCGGCGGCCGCGAGGCGGAGGGCATGCCGAGGAAGGTCATTTCGCCTCGTACGCCGCCATCAGGGCCCGGACCCCGGGCGAGAACAGCATCGGCCCGACGGCGTCCGAGTGCGCCAGGCCCTCCGGGCTGAGCCGCAGGAACGCCGGGTCGCCGTCGGCGAGCCAGCCGCGCTCGGCGAACCGGGCCAGCTCCGCCGGGAAGTCCTCGGCCGGGGACCCGCCGAACCGGGCACGGTAGTCCGCCAGCGGCATGCCCTCGGCCTGGAGCAGCGACTGCACCAGGTGCCGCCGGCGCGGCTCCGCACCGCCCATCCAGTGGCCCACCTCGGCACGGTGGAAGTCCTCGGTGGCGACGTAGTCGTCGATGATGCCGCGCACCTCGGTGGCGTTCACCGCGTAGTCGAAGGAGTAGTGCAGCCGCGAGGTGTAGGAGCGGGCGCCGCAGCCCAGGCCGACCATGCCGTCGGTCTGGCAGGCGTACTCGCCCGCCCCGGCCTGCGGGGAGGCGGCCCGGCGGAACATCCGCATCGACACCTGCTGGTAGCCGTGGGCGAGCAGGTGGTCGCGGCCGGCCCGGTAGAGCGCGAGGCGCCGGGTGTCCCAGGCGGACCGGCTCTCCTGCTCCCCGCGCCGGGCCAGGCCGGTCAGCGGGCGGACGTACAGCGGGTAGAGGTACAGCTCCTCGGGCCGCCAGGCGAGCGCGGTGTCCAGCGAGCGGAGCCAGCTCGCCTCGGTCTGGCCGTCGATGCCGTAGATGAGGTCGATGTTGAGCACCGGGAACCCGGCCGCGCGGATCCGGCCGAGCGCGGCCTCCACCTCGGCCCGCTTCTGCGGGCGGACGGCGGAGCGTGCCTCGGCGTCGTCGAAGGACTGCACGCCCAGGCTCAGCCGGGTGGTGCCCCGGGCGGCCAGCACCTCCAGCCGGTCGGCGGTCGCGGTGGCGGGCGAGGCCTCCACCGAGAGCGGTACCGCCCGCAGGTCGGCGCCCATCCGCCGCTCCGCGATGTCGCACAGCCGTTCCAGCTCGCCGGCCGTCAGGTAGGTGGGAGTGCCGCCGCCGAACGCGGCCAGCGCGAACCGGGCCCCGTCGTCCAGCGCGGCGCGCACCGCCGCGGCCTGGCGCTCCAGGGCGTCCAGGTAGGCCGTGGTCAGGCCCTCCGGGCTGCCGATCCGGGTGAACAGGTTGCAGAAGCCGCAGCGGACCTCGCAGAACGGGATGTGCAGGTAGAGCGAGAGCGCGTGCTGCGGCTCGCCGGCCCACAGCTCGCGCAGCGGCGGGCGTTCGGGCAGCGGGCGGTAGGCCGTCTTGTGCGGGTACGCGTAGACGTACGACTGGTACGGCGAGTCCGGGTGCGGGGGCGCGGTGGTCATGCGGGGTCCTCGGAGGTCGCGGCGGCGCCCGCCGGTCGGGCGGGGAGGGTGAAGTGCGCGTACGGGACCGTCCAGACCACCTCGTGGCCGATCCGGTGCCCGGTGTAGCCGTCCTCGCCGTAGGCGGTGCCGTGATCGGAGCAGACGATCGCGAAGCAGGGGCGGCGGGCGCTCATGGCGGCGAACAGCCGGCCGATGTGCGCGTCGACGTACTCCAGGGCGGCGGCGTGGCTGGCCCGCGAGTCCCCGTGCTCGCGGGTGGCGCCGGGCAGGTGGAACCAGTTCGGCTGGTGCAGCGCCGAGACGTTCAGGAAGAGGAACAGGGGCTGGTCGGCGGGCTGTTCGGCGGCGACCCGCTCGGCCCGGGCGACCTGCACCTCGAAGGACGTCGGCGAGGCCACGCCGGACTCGGGTGCCCAGTGGCTCTCCTGGAAGAGGCCTGGGAGCACCGAGCCCAGGGGGCCCTGCTTGTTGAAGAACCCCACGCCGCCGATGCACACCGTGCGGTACCCCGCCGCGGCCAGGGCCGTCGGCAGGTCGGGGGCGTCGAAGACCCAGGTGCGCGGGGCGGTGCTCTCGGATCCGGCGAAGCGGGCCGCGAACAGGCGCGGGTGCGGTCCGTCCGGGGAGGCCGGGGTCGGCAGGAAGCCGGCCAGGATCGCCTGGTGGGACGCGTAGGTGAAGCTGCCGGGCGCGTGCCGGCGCTCCCAGCGGCCGCCGGGGAGGACGGCGGCGAGGTGCGGGATGCGGCCGGCGGCGGCCAGTTCCTCGGCGACGTCGAAACGGAGCGTGTCTAGGGTGACGAGCAGCAGGTCGTGGCTGCCGACGACGGCGTTCATGTCGGGGGTGGGAGCGGGGGTGGGAGCGGGGGTCGGGGTGTGGGCCGGGGTGGGAGCAGGGGCCGGGGAGTGGGCCGGTGTGGTGGTCAGGTGGTTCATCGAGCGGGTTCCGTGATCTGGTGGTCCGTCGTCGCGGGCGACGACGGGGAGGGGGCGGTAAGGGCGGCCAGCTGGGCGCTGTAGGTGTCCAGGCCCTCGGCGGGGCCGCCGGGCAGGCCGGTGAGGCGGGGGAGCAGGTCGCCGAAGGCGTTCACCTCGCCGACCAGGGCGCGCCGCCAGCCGGCCGTGGGCAGCACGTCGACGCCGACCATCGGCGAGCCGGGGAAGCAGGCCGCCGCGCGCTCGGCCGTCTCCAGCAGGGCCGGCCAGGCAGGCCCCGCGGCCTCCCGGACCTGGTCGATGCTGCCCCGGGCGCCGCCGAGGTGCAGGTTGGTCATCGGCTGGGTGCTGGTGCGCACCACGGCGTGGGTGGCCCGGCCGGCGACCACCACGACCCGCAGGTCCGCCGAGGCCCCCGACTGCGAGGCCTTCGGGATCCACTGCTCGACGTGCAGGCCGTCCGGTGCCAGGCCGTCGACGATCGCGGCGACCTCCCGCTCGCCGCGGTAGCGGCGCACCCGCAGCGAGTTGTGCAGGCCGCCGTCGGTGAGCTCCACCGAGGTGGTGGCCTGCACTTGCCCGCGCGGCCCGAACTCCAGGGCCATCACCCCGGAGGCGGAGGAGCCGTGCGCCGGCTTGACGAAGACCCGGTGCAGGCCGGCCGCGGCGAGGCGCTCGCGCAGGTGCTCCCAGCCGGTGACCTCGCCGCCGAGAGCCCTGGGCACCGGCACCCCGGCCATGGTGAGCAGCGCGTGCGCCCGGCGCTTGTCGAACATCACGGCGATCTCCTCCGGATCGCCGAGCAGCCGTACGCCGGGCCGGGCGGCCAGCCCGCGCAGCGCGGCCATGACCCCCGCGTACCAGACGGCCGTGCCCTCGACCCTGGTCGGCGCGTAGCCGGGGCCGAGCGCCGGGCCGCGCAGCAGCAGGTCGACCTCGGGCTCCTCGCCGGGCGACTCGATGCGCAGCATGCCGCCCTCGGGCAGCCGGTACCGGCCGCGCAGCACGTCCAGCCAGGGCAGGACGGCGGGCTCGGGCAGTCCGGCGGCCCGGGCGGCGTCCGCGAACAGCGTCACCCGTCGGTGCCCCGGGTTGCCGAGGACGGTCAGTCGCACGGTCATCGCCTCCGTGTCCGGCTACTCGGAGACCGAGACGTAGCGGTCGTCCTCGTCGTCCATCTCGTCCGCCTCGGCGTCGCCGAGGTCGAGCTCGACCCCGGGCAGGGCCTCGTGCAGACGCTCCTGCATCGCGTCGCTCAGGTAGTGGTGGTGCAGGTCGAGGGAGCGCAGGTGGGTGAGCGGCTGGCCCTCCAGCAGGGCGGTGGCGCCCTCGTCGGAGAGCACGCCCATCGAGATGTCGAGCGACTCCAGCCGGGCCACCACGGGGGCGTGGGCGAGGGCGGCGGCGATCTCGTCCTGGAGTTCGCTGTTGGCCAGCCCGAGGTGGCGCAGCTTCGGCAGCCGGGAACCGTCCAGGAACGGTGCCAGGTCGTCCATCGTCGCGTCACCGCCGTACTCGTCCACGCCGAGCCAGAGGGTCAGGCGCTCCAGCGCGGGCAGTTCGGAGCCGGCCACCGCGCGCACCACGGTGGCCGGAAGGCCGCCGGACTCGAAGCGCAGGCTGGTCAGCCGGTCGTGCCGCACCGGCTCCAGGGCGAGGTCTGTGCCGCCGCGCACGGCCAGCGACCGCAGCCCGGGGAAGGCGTTCAGCAAGGGGGTGACGTCGTCCATCTCCAGCCAGGAGATCTCGCACTCGTCGAAGGTCGCCTCGCCGAGGAACAGCGCCTCCAGGGCGGGCAGGCGCCGCGCCTCGGCCGTGACGGCCTCGACGGCGGAGCGCACGGACGTGTAGCCGTCCTGCCACCAGGCGCCGATCACCACGGCGCGGACGCCCGCCGGGTCGACCTCCTCCAGGAAGGACTGCCAGAGCTGGACGAAGTCCAGCTTGGAGCCGTACTCGAGGGACAGCCGCCAGGCGACGGCGCCCGCGGCGGGCCGCGGCCGGGCGTCGTCGGACGTGAACTCGTGGACCGGCAGCTCGTGGAAGCGTTCGATGTGGCGGGAGACGGTCATGGAGGATCCTGGTGGGTCGAGTGGTCGAGTGGTCGAGTGGTCGAGTGGTCGAGTGGTCGGTCGGGCGGGTACGTGCGTACGGGAGGTGACGGTTACTCGGCCACGGCCACGTAGCGCCACCGGTCGTCGGGCTTGCCGGGCTCGGAGAGGTCGACCTCGACCCCGGTGAGGGCCTGGCGCAGGCGCTGCTGCATCTCCTCGGTCAGGTAGTGGTGGTGCAGGTCGAGGGAGCGCAGGTGGGTGAGGGGCTGGCCCTCCAGCAGGGCGGTGGCGCCCTGATCGGTCAGCACGCCCATGGAGAGGTTGAGCGACTCCAGCCTGGCGACGACGGGCGCGTGCGCCACGGCGGCCGCGATGTCGTCCTGGAACTCGCTGTTCTGGAGGCCGAGGTGGCGCAGCGAGGGGAAGCGGGTGCCGTCCAGGAACAGCGCGACGTCGGCCATCGTCGCGTCGCCGCCGTAGTTGTCCACGCCCAGCCAGAGCTCCAGCCGCTCCAGGGCCGGGAAGTCGCAGCCGGCCACCGAGCGCACGACCGAGCCCGGCAGGCCGCCGGCCTCGAAGCGCAGCGCCTTGAGCGCCTCGTGCCGCAGCGGCCGCAGGGCCAGACCGCCCTTGCCGTCCCAGTCCTGCGAGGCGCCGCGCACCACCAGCTCGGCCAGCCGCGGGAAGGCCGTCAGCAGCGGTGTGATGTCGCACTGCTGGATCCAGGAGATCTCGCACTCCTCGTAGGTGATGTCGCCGACGAACAGCGCGCGCAGGGCGGGCAGCCGGCCGGCGGCGGCGACGATCGCCTCCATCGGCTCCTGGAAGCCGTCCGGCTCGTCCGGGGCCCACTGGCCGATCACCAGGGCGGTGACCCGCTCGGTGTCGACGGCGCCGAGGAACTGCTCCCAGCGCTCGGCGAACGTCGCCTCGGACTCGTAGTCGAGCTTGACCCTCCAGGCGGCCGAGGCCGCGTCCGGCAGCTCGACGGCGCCGGATCCGCCCTTCTCCTCGGCCTCCTCCAAGGCCTCCACGAAGTCGAAGACGGGGAGACCGTGGAACCGCTCGATGTGGTCGTTGACAGTCATGCGCTGCTCCTCCGGGATCTGGGCCGAACAACTGTCTACCAGCCGGGACTGACAATCCGGCGGCCGGGTCGCCGCCCGGGCGCGTTGTCAGACCCTTGCTCTATGTTCGGGTCCTGGCTCCGGAGAGTGACCGCGGCAGACGCGGCGGAGCCGTGGGTTCCGGCGTCCGCCGGGGTCCGGCCGTACGGCGAGGGAGGACTGATGTACCGCCAGGGCGATGTGCTGATCGTGCCGGTCGAGGAGAGCGCGGTGCCGCCACGGGTGGCGGGGCTGGCCGTGCAGCCCCGGGACGCGCGGGGCCGGATGGTGCTGGCGCTCGGCGAGGTCACCGGGCACGCCCACGCCGTGGTCGGCCCCGGCGAGCTGCGCCGTGAGACCGGGCCGTTCGGCGCGGGCTGGCTGCACCTGCCCGAGGGCGGCCGGGTGGTGCACGAGGAGCACGCGGCGATACCGCTGCCCAAGAGCTGGTACCGGGTGGTCCGCCAACGCGAGTACGCGCCCGGCGCGGTGCGGGTGGTCGCGGACTGACGACCGCTCCGCCCGCCGTACGGGGGCGGCACGCGGGTGGGGCACGAGGGCAGGGCGCGGCCGGGGCCGCGGAACGGGAACGGGAACGGACGGCCGGGCGGGGAGCCCGGCCAGGAACGGAGCAGGGATGGAAACGGTGATCCACGACGAGGCCCACGGCGATCGGGCGCAGGCGCGGGAGCTGCCCGGGCCGGCCGAGGCGACGGCCCGTTGGCGGGCGGCCGGGGCGGCCACCGGGCCGGCGGACAGGGCGGCGGCCGAGCGTGCCGTCCGGGCCGCCTACCGGGCGGCCGGACTGCCCGAGCCCGCGGCCGTCCGCTGGTTCGGCTCGCCGCTCGCCGCGACCGAGGCGGCCCTGGAGCTGCGGGCCGCCGGCGCGCAGAGCGTGCGTGAGGCCGTGCGCACCCGGCCCTGGGAGGAGGCCCGTCGACGGGCCGTCGAGCAGGTCGGCACCAGCGGGTGGGCGGGCCACTGGGCGCTCACCGGTGGCGAGCTCGGACCGGTCACCACCCCGCTCGCCGACCGACTGCGCAACGCCGTGCTCGACCGGCTCGCCCCCGAGGCCGACCGGGAGGCCGACGCCGCCGTGGCCGAGGAGGCGCGGGACCGCCGCACCACCGTCCGGCTCGCCCTGCTGGACGCCGTGCGCGGTCAGCACGACGCGCCGTGGTTCGCCGCCTTCGAGGCCGCCGGGGCGAGTGCCGACGCCGTCGCACCGCTCGCCGAACTGGCCCGGGAGGCCGGCTGGTGGTGGCCGTACCGGGAGGTGGTCCTGCTCAGCGAGCGGCCGGCCGTCCTGCACCGCGACGAGGCCGGACGGCTCGACCGGGCGGACGGGCCCGCCCTGGAGTACGCCGACGGCTTCGCCCTGCACGCCTGGCGCGGCATGCCCGTCCCGCCGGAGTTCCTGGCCGGCCTGGCCGAGGTGACCGTCGAGCGGATCCGCACCGAGGAGAACGCCGAGCTGCGCCGGGTCCTGCTGGAGCACTACGGCTACGAGCGCTACCTGGCCGACTCCGGCGCCGAGCCCGTCCACCGGGACGAGACCGGGGTGCTCTGGCGGATCGTCCTGCCCGACGACGAGCCGGTGGTGATGGTCGAGGTGGTCAACTCCACCCCCGAACCGGACGGCGCCCACCGCACCTACTGGCTGCGCGTCCCCCCGAGCACCCGCACCGCGCGAGCCGGGGTCGCCTGGACCTTCGGCATACCCGAGAGCGCCTACCACCCGCAGCGCGAGACCTGATCCAGGGTGCCTCCAGCCATCCGGAGCGGGCCCCTGAGCTGCGCGTGTTGACCCTCACCCCACGTCAGGCCGCACGGTGGGGCGCAGCGAACGAACGGATGATCGGAGGGACGCATGAGCTGGTCGGTGGGCCAGGTCTCCGGCTTCGCCGGGGTCACGATCCGGACCTTGCACTACTACGACCGGTCCGGGCTGCTCGCGCCCAGTGAGCGCAGCCCGGCCGGCTACCGGCTCTACAGCGGCGCGGACCTCGCCAGGCTCCAGCAGATCCTCTTCTACCGGGAGCTCGGCTTCCCGCTCGACGAGATCGCCGACATCCTGGCGGACCCGCAGGCCAACGCGCTCGGTCACCTGCTGGCGAGGCGGCAGGCCCTCACCGAGCAGATCGGACGCCTGCAGAAGCTGGTCGACGTCGCCGAGCGGGCCATCGAGGTCCGGCGCACCGGGGTCGAGCTGACGCCGCAGGAGCGCTTCGAGGTCTTCGGGGACGTGGTCTTCGACCTCAGCTACGCGGCCGACGCCCACCTCAAGTGGGGCGAGCGGGACAGCCACCAGGAGGCCCTGGCCCGCGCCGCCACCCACTCCAAGGAGGACTGGCAGCAGCTGATGGCGGAGGCCGCCGAGTGGCGCGGCAGGCTGCTGGAGGCCTTCGACGCGGGGCTGCCGGTCGACCACCGGACGGTGCTGGACCTCGCGGAGCGGCACCGGCAGCACATCACCCGGTGGTTCACGCCCTGCCCGCCGGAGATGCACTGCCGGATCGCCGACGACTACGAGGCGGACGCCCGGGCCTTCGCCCTGGTCGTCCCGCCGGCCGAGCAGCGCCCGGGCCTGGCCGGTTACCTCCGTGCGGCCATCGGCGCCAACGCCGAGCGGCGCGACGCGAACGACTTCGACGGCGACGACCTCGACGGCGACGACGTCGACGGGGCGGCCCGATGAGGATCCTCGTCATGGCCGCCGGATCGCACGGCGACGTCGCCCCCTACACCGGGCTCGGGGCGTATCTGCGCGGTGCGGGGCACGAGGTCGCACTCGCGGCGCCCGAGGCCTTCCGCGAGCTGGTGGCCGGCAGCGGCCTCGACTTCCGGCCGCTCCCGGTCGATCCACGCGGCGCGGGTGCCGCGCCCGCACGCGGGCGCTCCGAACTGCTCGCGCGGGCCGCGGCGTTCATCGGGCAGCTGGGCGACGGGCTCGCGGACGCCACCGCACCCGGCGCCGATCTGCTCCTGCTGAGCACCACCACCGCGCCGCTGGGCTGGCACCTCGCGGAGGCGATGGACGTTCCCAGCCTGGGGGTCTACCTGCAACCCACGCTGCCGACACGGGAGTTCCCTCCGGTCGTCGGGGGCGGCCGCTCGCTGGGGAGCTGGGGCAACCGGGCGGCGGGGGCGCTCGGCCAGCGGGTCGTCGATCGTCTGCACGCCGAGGCCGCCCGCCGGATGCGGTCGCGGCTCGGACTCCCGGCGCTCTCCCAGACCGCGCGCCGGCGGGCCGTGGAACGGGCGCGCTGGCCGGTGTTCCACGGCTTCAGCCCGACCGTCGTACCGCGCCCGGCCGACTGGCGGGAGGCGCTGCGGGTGGTCGGCAACTGGTGGCCGTACGTGCCGGAGGACCACCGCCTCCCGGCCGAGGTCGAGGACTTCCTGCGGGAGGGACCGCCACCGGTGTTCATCGGCTTCGGCAGCATGGCGGCCGGGCAGGGCGAGCGGCTGAGCACCCTCGCGGTGGAGGCCCTGCGGCGGGCGGGCGTCCGGGGCGTGGTGCAGGCCGGCCGGGCCGGGATCGCGGGGGAGGGCGACGACGTGCTGACCGTCGGCGAGCTCCCGCACGCCCGGCTGTTCCCGCACATGGCGGCGGTCGTGCACCATGCGGGCGCGGGCACGGCGGCCGCGGCTCTGCGCGCGGGCGTGCCGAGCGTCCCCGTCCCGGTGATGGCGGACCAGCCGTTCTGGGCCGGTCGGCTCGCCCGGCTCGGTGCCGCCACCACGCCGGTGCGGTTCGCCGACCTGACCGCCGACCGGCTGGCGGAGGCCGTCCGGCAGGCCGTCGAGGAGCAGCGGCTGAGGGAAGGGGCGCAGGAGGCGGCCCGCGCGATGGCGGAGGAGGACGGCGCGGCCCGGGTCGCGGAGGCGGTGGCGGCATTGGACCGGTAGGGGAGGAGCGGACGGGCCGTCGCGGGGGCTCGGTCCAGGCCCGCTCCAGTCGGTCGAGCACCACGGTGGTGCGCAGCTGCGGCGCCACGGGGGCGCAGTGGTCCCCGGCGCCCCGGACCGGCGCTCGGACCTGCGGCCACTGCCGTGAGACGGGGTTCGAGGCCCGAGCGGCGCGGATGTTCGGGATGCCGCTCGTGCTGCGGCCGCGGGGACCGTGCCGGAGTCTTTTCGGGAGGTCAGGTTGCCCGGGCGATCAGGACGGGCTGGAAGAAGCCGGTGTCGACGGGCTGCTCCCAGCGGATGCCGGACAGGCCCGCCTCGGCGGCGAAGGCGCTCAGCTGGTCCTGGGTGAGCGCCCAGTAGGTGGAGCGGCGAACCGCGACCTGCCACTCGCCGGCGTCGTCCGGAAGGAGGCGGAAGAGCTCCAGGTCGTACCGCTCGCCGTCCTCGCGCCACTGCCAGAGCTGGAAGAGGACCGACCGTCGGCCGTCGTAGTCGGCGGTCTGCGGCGACGTGGAGGCGGGCCGGGTGCGGCGCAGTTCGTCGTACGGGCGGGTGGTGACCAGCAGCAGTCCGCCGGGACGCAGGACCCGTCGCATCTCACCGAGTGCGGCGCGGACGTCCTCGGCCGTGAGCAGGTGGGGCAGCGCGTTGTCGGCGCAGACGACGACGTCGAACCGTTCGTCCGGGAAGGGGAGTTTCCGCATGTCGGCGGCGGAGGTGGGAAGCCGGACACCGCGCTCGGCGGCCTCGGCGGTGGCGCGGGCGGCGGAGACCGGGCTGAGGTCGCTGCCGGTGACGTGGTGGCCGAGCATGGCCAGGCCGATCGCCTGGGTTCCGATGCCGCAGGCGCAGTCCAGCACCTCGGCCGGGCGGTCACCGAGGTGCCGGCGGATCAGGGCGTCCAGCGCGGCGCCCTGGCGGGCGACGGAGGCGTTCCAGTCGGCGTAGAGGAGGTGGTAGTCGTCGGCGAACGCGTCGTAGAAGCGGCCGAGGGCGGAGTCGGTCATGGCGTCAGGGTCTCCATAAGAGGCGGGAGGCGGGAGGCGGGAGGCGCGCGGGCGCGGCGACCGGCACGTCCGCCACGGCGCTATCCTCGCCCGGGCACGCCGGTACGGAGTACCGGTTTTCCGGAGCCACCGAGGGGCGGGCAGGGTACGGACACCGGACGGTGACGCCCGGTCGGACGGACCGCCGCCGGTCCCGCTGGTCCCGCTGGTCCCGCGGGTCCCGCCGCTCCGCCGCGACGGCGGCGACCGGCCCGGCC
>NZ_JBSHAP010000043.1:0-62820 GCF_053611565.1 Kitasatospora sp. NPDC054795 | reverse complement strand
GCGGTCCCCGCCGCGGCCCCCCCTCCCCCCCCCCCCCGGGGGCGGGCCCCCCGGCCGGCCCCCCCCCCGGCCCCCCCCCCGGGCCCGGTCGCGTTTCCCGCCCGCCCCACCCCGTTGCACACGCAACCTGTGGCGCACGCAACCCTGCTGCATGCCCCATACCCTCGCTTGCACTTATCGCGCGTCTGCAACTATTGTTTAAGCACGCAAGGCGCTAGCTCAAGCAATCACAGAAGGGTTCGGGCCCATGCCTCTCGCTCTCATCGCCCTGGCCATCGGCGCATTCGGGATCGGGACCACCGAGTTCGTGATCATGGGACTCCTGCCCCAGATCGCCGGCGACTACGGCGTCTCCATCCCCAACGCGGGCCTGCTGGTCACCGGCTACGCCCTCGGCGTCGTCCTCGGCGCGCCGCTGATGACCGTCCTCGGCACCAGGATCAGCCGCAAGACCATGCTCATGCTGCTGATGGGCCTGTTCACCGCCGGGAACCTGCTCTCCGCGTTCGCCCCGTCCTTCCCCGTGATGCTGGCCGGGCGCATCGTGACCTCGCTCGCCCACGGCGCCTTCTTCGGCATCGGCTCCGTCGTGGCCGCCGAGCTGGTCGCCCCGCAGAAGAAGGCCGGCGCCATCGCCACCATGTTCACCGGGCTGACCGTCGCCAACATCGTCGGCGTGCCGCTGGGCACCTTCATCGGCCAGGCCGTCGGCTGGCGCGCCACCTTCGCCGGCGTCGCCGCGCTCGGTGTGGTCGGCCTGCTCGGCATCGCCCGGCTCGTACCCGCCATGCCCCGCCCCGAGGGCGCCCACCTGCGCGGGGAGCTGACCGCCTTCCGCAACCCGCAGGTGCTGCTCGCGATGGCGATGACCGTGCTCGGCTTCGGCGGGGTCTTCGCCGCCATCACCTACATCGCCCCGATGATGACCAACGTCACCGGCTACGCCGAGGGCTCCGTCACCTGGCTGCTGGTGCTGTTCGGCGTCGGCATGTTCCTCGGCAACCTGCTGGGCGGGCGCTACGCCGACCGCAAGCTGATGCCGATGCTCTACACCACCCTCGGCGGCCTCGCCGTGGTGCTGGCGCTGTTCACCTTCACCGCCCACAACAAGGTCCTCGCCGCCGTCACCGTGCTGCTGGTCGGGGCCCTCGGCTTCGCCACCGTCCCCCCGCTGCAGAAGCGGGTCCTGGACCAGGCCCACGGCGCCCCCACCCTGGCCTCCGCCGTCAACATCGGCGCCTTCAACCTCGGCAACGCGCTGGCCGCCTGGCTCGGCGGCATGGTGATCAGCGCCGGCCTCGGCTACACCGCCCCGAACTGGGTCGGCACCGTCCTCGCCGGCGCGGCCCTGCTGCTGGCCTTCTGGTCCGCCGCCCTGGAGCGCCGCGACCGCACCCGTGAGGCCGTCACCACGGGCGCGGCTCCCCGCCACGCCGCCCTGCACCACTGACCATCGACCCGACCCGCCCCACCACCGGAAGAAGCACCACCATGAGCACCACCACCGCCGTCGCCCCGCTCACCACCGCCGACGCCGAACTCCTCGTCGACGCCGCCCGGACCGCCGCCGAGGCCGCGGGCGTGACCGTCAGCGTCACCGTCCTGGACGCGGGCGGCCACCTGCTCGCCTTCCGCCGCGACGACCGCGCCGTGCTGATCTCCGGCGAGACCAGCACCCGCAAGGCCTACACCGCCCTCCAGCTGAACGCCCCGACCGCCGACCTGGTCGACCTGGTCAAGCCCGACGGGCCGTTCCACTCCCTGCCCACCGCGCTGGACCGCCCGCTGCTGTTCATCGCCGGCGGCATCCCCGTCCACCGCGACGGCCGGCCGATCGGCGCCATCGGCGTCGGCGGCGGCGCCCCCGAGCAGGACCACTCCTTCGCCGCCGCCGCACTCGCCCGACTCGCCCGGTGAACGACGCCCGGACCCTCCCCTCCGCCCCCACCGACCGCACCGCCCGAAGGAGCACCCCGACCATGACCACCCCCGACATCCCCACCGTGAAGCTGAACAACGGCGTCGAGATCCCCCAGCTCGGCTTCGGCGTCTTCCAGGTCCCCGACGAGCAGACCACCGCCGCCGTCGCCTCCGCCCTGGAGGCCGGCTACCGCAGCATCGACACCGCCGCCATCTACGGCAACGAGACCGGCGTCGGCCGCGCCCTGGCCGCCTCCGGCGTGGCCCGCGAGGACCTGTTCGTCACCACCAAGCTGTGGAACGCCGACCAGGGCTACGACGCCACCCTGCGCGCCTTCGACGCCGGCCTCGCCAAGCTCGGCCTGGACCACGTCGACCTCTACCTGATCCACTGGCCCACCCCGGCCCGCGACCTCTACCCCGACTCCTGGCGCGCCCTGGAGCGCCTCGCCGAGGAGGGCCGCATCCGCGCCGCCGGCGTGTCCAACTTCCAGCCCGCCCACCTCCAGCGCCTGCTGGACCACAGCTCGCTGGTGCCCGCCGTCAACCAGGTCGAGCTGCACCCCGGCCTCCAGCAGGCCGAGCTGCGCGCCTTCCACGCCCGGCACGGCATCGCCACCGAGGCCTGGAGCCCGCTCGCCCAGGGCGCCGTCCTGGACGACCCGGCGATCACCGCGATCGCCGCCCGCACGGGCAAGTCCCCCGCCCAGGTCGTGCTGCGCTGGCACCTGCAGCTCGGCAACATCGTCATCCCCAAGTCGGTCACCCCGGCCCGCATCCGGCAGAACCTCGACGTCTTCGGCTTCGAGCTGACCGAGCAGGACATGGCCGCGATCGCCGCCGGCGACCGCGACCTGCGCACCGGCCCGCACCCGGACCGGTTCAACGCGAGCTGACCCCGCCACCGCCGTCCCGGCCGGGCGGCACGGCTGAACCGGGCACCGGCCCGCTCCGGATCGCCCGTACCGGGCAATTTCCGCCGCGTCCCGCGGCCGGATGCGCCCGGACGGGGCGCCGGTGTGGCAGGCAGGGGGCGACGGCCGCCGATGGGCCGCCGTCCCCCTACGGCCGAACGGAGCCCCCATGCGCCGACGCCGCGGTGTCCTGCTGACCGCCGCCCTGCTGGCCCAGCTCGCCGCCGGACCCTCCCACGCGGCGGCCCCCGCCCCGCACGGCGGGGAGCCGGCCGGCCGGCGCGGGGTGGTGCGCAGCGGTGACGCCCCGCTGGGCGGCGCCGAGGTGACGCTCTACCGGGCCGGGGACGGCGCCGGCGCCACGCCCCGGGTGCTGGCCCGCACCCGCAGCGCGCGGGACGGGCGCTTCGTCCTGGACTACCGCCGCCCCGGGGACCCGCACGCCGTGCTGTACGTGCTCGCCGATCTGCCCGGGCCCGCCGGCGCGCGGAGCGGGGACGGGCAGGGCCCGCCGAAGGGGCCGGTGACGCTGGCCGCCGTCCTGAGCGGGGCGCAGGCCCCGCCCGAACTCGTCGTCAACGAGCGCACCACGGTGGCCGTCGCCTACGCCCTGGCCCGTTTCACCGGCCCGCAGGGCGTGGCCGGCCCCCGTCCGGGGCTGCAGAACGCCGCCGGGATCGCCCACAACCTGGCCGACACCGGTACCGGCGGCATCGCCGCGACGCTCGCCGACCCGCCCAACGGCGCCCTCACCTCGACCCTGGCCGAGTTCAACACGCTCGCCAACCTTCTCGCCGCCTGCGTCACCGGCGACGCCTGCGAGCAGCTGTTCGACCTGGCCCGTCGCCCCGGTCGCGAACGGCCCCGCGACACCCTGCGGGCCGCGGTGGACATCGCCCACGACCCCGGGCACAACGCCGCCGCTCTCTTCGCCCTCGCCGACACCACCCCCCGCTACCGGCCGGCCCTGCCCGCCGCCCCCGGGGCCTGGACCGTGGCCCTGCGCTACGGCGGCAACGGGCGGGAGATCGACGGGCCGGGCAACATCGCCTTCGACGCCGACGGCAACGCCTGGGTCAGCAACAACTACCGCTACGACGCCGATCCCGCCGTCCCGGTCTGCGGCGGCGAGAGCGTCCTGAAGTTCACCCCCACCGGCCGGGACGCCCCGGGCGCCCCCTACCGCGGCGGCGGCCTGTACGGTGCCGGCTTCGGCGTCGCCGTGGATGCCCGGGGCTCCGCCTGGGTCGCCAACTTCGGTTTCCAGGGCCGTGGTTGCCCGATCGACCCGACTCCGCTGGAGCGCAGCGTCTCGCAGTTCGCCCCGGACGGCACCGTGCTCTCCCCGCCCGAGGGCTGGCGCGCCGGCGGCATCGTCCAGCCGCAGGGCCTGGCCGCCGACCGCTCGGGCACCGTGTGGGTGGCCAACTGCGGTGCGGACAGCGTGGCCCGGATCCCCGACGGTGACGCGACCCGGGCCCGGGAGGTGCCCACCCCGGCCCTGCACAAGCCCTTCGGTGCCGCCGTCGACCCCGCCGGGCGGCTGTGGGTCAGCGGGAACGGCAGCGACAGCGTGCAGGTTCTGGCCCCGGACGGCACCGTGGAGCGGGCCGTGACCGGTGGCGGTCTGCGGCGGCCGCTGGGCGTCGCCACCGACAGCCGGGGCAACGCCTGGGTCTCCAACAGCGGCATCCTGCCGGTGCCCTGCGGCGACGGCACCGCGGGCGATCTCGCGGACGCCGCCGTGGCGGGCGACGCCGGTGCGCGCCCGGGCGCCTCCGTGACCCTGATCCGGTCCGACGGGGCGCCGGCCCCCGAACCCTTCACCGGCGGCGGCCTGTTCCTGCCCTGGGGCGTGGCCGTCGACGGCGACGACACCGTGTGGGTCGCCAACTTCGGCGGCCACCGCGTCGCCCGGCTGTGCGGCGTCGACCTCTCCGCCTGCCCGCCCGGCTTCACGACGGGGCAGCCGATCTCGCCGCCCGACACCGGCTACCCGAGCGACGGGCTGGAACGCAACACCGGCCTGCGGATCGACCCGTCGGGCAATGTGTGGCTGGCCAACAACTGGCGCACCGTGCCCGTGCAGACCAATCCCGGCGGCCACGAACTGGTCCTCCTGGTCGGCGCCGCCGCCCCCGTCGCGACCCCGGACCTCGGCGGCCCCGGCCGGCGCTGACCGTCCCCCGCCGCCCCCGCGGCTCCGGCCGCCGCCGCGATCGCGGCGGTTCCCGGGGCCGTAGGGGCGACTACCCGGCGGTACCGGTGGGCGGCGCGGGGCGGCCGGGAAGACTGCGCCGATCGGCGCACCGCCGTGCAGGAGACCCGGGAGCCTTCCCTGCCGCCGTCCGCCCGTCCCGCGCGGTGGTGGGCCTGGGGCTGCTGGGGCTGGTCGCGGCGCTGTCCACGTTCGCGACGGTGGCGCCGACGCTGGCGACGATGATCGGCATCGGGGTGGGGATCGACTACGCGCTGTTCCTGCTGACGCGTCACCGGCAGAACCTGATGGACGGGGTGGATCCGGTGGCCTCCGCCGGGCAGGCGGTGGCCACCAGCGGGCGGGCGGTGCCGGTCTCCGGCTGCACCGTGATCGTCGCGTTGTCCGGGCTGTCGGTGTCGGGGATCTCCTTCATCGCCAAGCTGGGGGCGGCGGCGGGCATCACGGTGGTGTCGGCGGTGCTCGGGGCGCTGACCCTGCTGCCGGCGCTGATGGGGCTGATCGGGCGCCGGATGGACCGGTTCGCGGTGCGCCGGCCGGTCGCGGAGGCCGGCGTGGACGTGGAGGGCGGGGCCTGGCAGCGTTACGCCCGGCGGGTGGAGGCGCGGCCGTGGCGGTACCTGGTGGCCGGGGTGGTGGTGCTCGTGGTGCTGTCGATCCCGCTGTTCTCCATCCAGTTGGGCCACATCGGTGACGGCGCGGACTCCACCGACTTCACCGACCGGCGGGCCTACGACCTGATGTCCCAGGCCTTCGGGCCGGGCTCGAACGGGCCGCTGACGGTGGTGGTCGACCAGAGCGCCGTGCCCGCCGAGGCGCGGGCGGGGGTGTCGGCCTCGGTGCAGCGGGCGCTCACCGGCCTGCCCGGCGCGGCGAGCAGCACCCCGCTGCAGACCAGCCCGGACGGCGCGGTGCTGTTCAACACCGTGATCCCGGCGAGCGCCCCGCAGGACCGGGCCACCACCGACCTGGTGAACCGGCTGTCGGACACGGTGCTGCCCGACGCGGTGGCCGGCACGGGCGCGAAGACGTACGTGACCGGCAACACGGCGGCGCAGGTCGACTTCCTGGACATCGTGTCGAGCCGGCTGCTGATCATCGTGGTGGTGGTCGGGCTGGCCTTCCTGATCATCCTGCTGGTCTTCCGCGGCCCGCTGGTCGCCGTCAAGGCCGCGGTGCTCAACCTGCTGTCGATCGCCGCCTCGTACGGGGTGGTGGTGGCGGTCTTCCAGTGGGGCTGGGGCGGGCCGGCGCTGGGGGTGGAGGGGAAGGTGCCGATCGAGAGCTACGTGCCGATGATGATGTTCGCGATCGTCTTCGGGCTGAGCATGGACTACGAGATCTTCCTGCTGTCGCGGGTGCACGAGGCGTGGCTGCGCACCGGACGCAGCCACGACGCCGTGGCGCACGCGCTGGAGATCACCGCGCGGGTGATCAGCTGTGCGGCGCTGATCATGGTAAGCGTGTTCGCCGCGTTCATCGTCAGCGACAATGTGGTGATCAAGATGATAGGGCCGGGCCTGGCCGTGAGCGTACTGGTGGACGCGACGGTGGTGCGGCTGCTGCTGGTTCCGGCGGTGATGACGCTGCTGGGGGCGGCGGCCTGGTGGACGCCGCGATTCCTGGACCGGGTGCTGCCGCACATCGACACCGAGGGCACGAATGCCTAACCGTGCGGGTGGCGCAGGGCGACGGCGGCGCGGACGGTGTTGGCCTGGTGGGCGGCCTGGCGGGCGACGGGGAGCCAGGCGGGGTCGAAGGTCCGCTGGTACTGGGCGCACCAGTCGCGCAGGAGGTGGTCGAGGCGGGCGGCCTGGGGCGCGGCGGGGGCGCCGGCGACGCGGACGGCGCGGCGCAGCAGGGCGGCGGCGCGGACCGGGACGCGGTGGGCCCACAGGTCGATGCCGGTGAGGCGGGCGCGGGTGAGCGGGGTGCGCAGGAGGTCCTGTCCGTGGACGTCCGGGTCCCATTGGTCGGCGAGTTGGTGCAGGGCGGTGAGCGGGGTGCGGGCGGCGCGCAGCAGGGGGGTGTCGGGGTTTCGCACGTAGGGCAGGGCGGCGTCGAGGAGCGCGGTGAGGAGTGTGCCGCGGTGGCGCAGGCGGTCGGCGCAGGTGCGCAGGTACAGGCGGACGGCGTCTGCGGGGCGGGTGTCGCCGAGGTGGGCGCTGGTCCAGGCGGGGACTTCGACCAGGACGGTCCGGCCGCCGTGGCGCTGGGGGGCGAACCAGGTGCCGGCCCGGCCGCCGCCGTCCTGGTGGGGGGTGAGCATGCCGGTGGTGGTCTCCTGGTGGTCGATGTGGTGGGGGGCCATGAGGTAGAGGCCGGGGGCGGATTCGTGCAGGTGGAAGGTGTCGTAGTTGCCGGTCTCGACGGGGATGCCGAGGTCGGCGGCGGAGCGGGTGAAGGGGTGGGCGAGGGCGGCGGGGTCGCCGGTGGCCTGGACGAAGGTGCCGCCGACGTCGGTGCTGTGCAGGGAGAACTGGAGGGTGGGGCGCAGTTCGTCGATGAGGTGGAGGAGGGTGCGGCTCTCGGGGAGGTCGGAGCCGATGGCGGGGGCCCATTCGGGCTGGTCCTCGGCGGCGGGGCGGTAGTAGTGGTCGTAGTAGGCCCGCAGGGTGCGGGCGGTGCGGCTGCCGTCGGCGAGGTGGGCGCCGTCGGGGTCGAGGCAGAGCAGGAAGTGCCAGGCCAGGTCCGGGTGTTGGGCTGCGAGGGCGTGGTGGGCGAGGTCGGTGACGGCGGCGCGGGCGGCGAATTCGTCGGCGTGGGCGCCGGCGACGACGAGGAGGTTGTGCGGGCCGCGGCCGACGGTCAGCAGGGTCAGGGGGCGTCCGGCGCGGGAGGTGCCGACGGTGCGCACCCGGCACAGGTCGGGCCGCTGTGCGGCGAACTGGTGGGCGGTGGCGGTGAGTTCGTCGAGGCTGGGGTAGCGATCGTGGAGCTGGGCGGCCCGGCCGGCCGGGGTCGTCGCGTCGATCACCTTCGGTTTCCTCCCCTGTGGTCGTGGCAGTAGTTCTACCTGGCGCGCGGGGCCGCCGGTACGGGCCGGGCCCGCCCGGGCGCGGGGGCTCGGGCGGGCCCGGGTGGGGCGGGGGGTGTCAGCCGGTGATGGGGCGGGTGTCGAGGCGGATGTGGTCGACGGCCCAGTACCAGTTGTTGCCGGCGTCGTACATGCGGAACCTGAGGGTCACCGAGCGGGCTCCGGCCGGGACGGCGAAGCTGCGGGTGATCCGGGTGTTCTGCGCGTCCTTGCCGGCGTTGTCGTTGCCGGTGGCGTCGGAGCTGTAGGTGAGCAGGCGGGTCTCGGTGCCGTTGTCGAAGACGGCGGTGACGGAGGCCTTCTGCGGGGCCTCCTGGCGGTAGTGGGAGTCGAAGGCGAGGTGGAGGGTGTCGGTGCCGGCCGGGACGGCGACGGCGGGCGAGACCAGGGTGGAGTCGAAGACGCCCTTGCGGGAGGGGGAGCCGGTGTCGTCCCAGTCGTCGGGGTCGGCGACGGCGACGACGCCCAGGGCGCGGGTGAAGTTGCCGCGGTCCTGGCCGGCGGGGACGGACCACTCGCGCTTGGTGTGGAAGGTCCAGCCCTGGAGGCGGACGGTGCCCTGGGGCATGGCGGGGGCGTTGACGACCGTCCAGCCCTTGGGGGCCCGGGCGGTCCAGCCGAGGACGCCGGCTTCGGGCTTGAGGGTGTCGGCGAGGGATTCGAAGTCCTCGTCGAGGAGGTGGCCGGTCATCACCGGGGCGGGGCGGGCGGCGAGTTCGCCGTCGGCGAGGGCGAAGCGGCCGTCGGCCTGGGCGCGGGCGGTGACCAGCAGGCGGTGGGTGGCGGTGGCGGGCAGCTGGGCGGGCGGGGTGACCTGCCAGACGGCGGTGGCGGCGGCGCCGGCGGCGAGCCGGTCGGGCGCGGCGGTGACGGTGGTGGCGCTCCAGCCGGGCGGGAGCAGCGGCTGGGCCTCCAGGCGGGTGAGGGCGGTGGTGGCGGTGAGGGTGGCGGTGATCGTGGCGGGGTGTCCGGGCAGCAGGACGGGTTCGTCGATGGTGGTGGAGGCGGCGCCGAGGGCGAGGTTCACGGTGAGCGGGTCGGCCAGGCCGAGGGCGGGGTCGGTGACGGTGCGGTCGTCCCAGGGGAAGCGGCCGGCGATGCGGCGGCGGAAGCCGAGGTCGTCCTGGACGGCGACGGCGACGTCGTACCAGCCCTCGGGGCCGACCTTGAGGTTGACGGTGCGGTCGTCGCCGGCCGCCACGCGGACCTCGCGCAGGCCGTCGCCGTAGGCGAGGTCGCCGACCAGGAAGGTCCGGGCGGTGCGCGAGCGGTTGATGACGTCGACCTCCAGGACCTTGCCGTCGCTCTCCTCGGAGAGCGAGACCTCGTAGGCGGAGGCGGTGTCGCCGCGCAGGTGCCACAGGGCGCCGTCGGGGCCGTGGACGCGCAGGTCGTAGCCGGCGGGGCCGACCTTCCAGACGTCGGACAGGCGGCTCTTCGCGGCGACGGTGTAGTGCTTGGGGGCCTCGCCGGGGGCGGGGTAGACGGCGAGGACGGCGCCCTGGCGGCCCTGGTTGACGAAGTCGAGGGTCAGTTCGTCGCCCTTGAGGCGTGGCTTGACGAGCAGGTTGTAGGGGGCGGGGCGGGCGGAGCGGGTGCCGCGTTCCTGCTTCGGGAAGGTCTGCGGGCTGGGCACGGTGGGGGCGGGGAGCTTGCCGGTGTCGACGACCTTCTGGCGGTTGCCGCTGGTGTCGGGCAGTTGCGGCCAGGCGGGGTTGCGGCCGGAGAAGTCGAAGACGTTGGTGAGGTCGCCGCAGACGGCGCGCCGCCAGGGGCTGATGTTGGGTTCCTGGACGCCGAAGCGCTGTTCCAGGAAGCGCAGCACGGAGGTGTGGTCGTAGACGGTGGAGTCGACGACGCCGCCGCGGGTCCACGGGGAGACGACGACCATCGGCACCCGTACGCCCAGGCCCATCGGGTAGGGGCCGGAGACCAGGGTCTCGCCGGCGGGGAGGGTGTCGGACCAGGTGAGGGTGCCGTCGGCGGCCCTGACCCGGTACCGGCCGTCCTGGCCGACGACCCGGTGGTAGGTGGAGGAGCCCTTGGAGACGCGGACGACGACCTCGCCGTCGACCGGGACGTTGGACTTGCCGCGGCCGTCGGCCAGCGGCGGGACGGGCGGCAGCTGGTGGTCGAAGAAGCCGCCGTGCTCGTCGTAGTTGAGGATGAAGACGGTCTTCTGGAACACCTCGGGCTTGGCGGCGAGCGCGGACAGCAGCCGGGAGGTGAGGTGTTCGCCGTTCGGCGGCGCGTAGTTGGCGTGCTCGGACAGCGCGGCGGGGGCGACGATCCAGGAGACCTGCGGGAGGCGGTCGGCCTGGACGTCGGCGGTGAAGGCCTCGACCAGGGCGTCGCCCATGGCGAAGGGGTCCTTGGCCTTGGCCGGGTCGCCGACGGCGCGCATGCCGCGCTCGTAGAGCGGCTCACCGGGCTTGGCCTTGACGAAGGGGGCGAACCAGGCGAGGGCGTTGTCGTCGAAGTTGTCGAGGGCCTGGTAGGTCTTCCAGCTGACGCCGGCCTTCTCCAGGCGCTCGGCGTAGGTGGTCCACTCGTAGCCGCCGGGGATCTCGGTGTTGTCGGTCACCGGGGTGTCCCGGACGGTGCCGCCGCTGGTGCCGGTCATCAGGTGGTCGCGGTTGGTGTTGGTGTTGCACTGCACGGAGGCGTAGTAGGCGTCGCAGACCGTGAACACCGAGGCGAGGGCGTGGTAGAAGGGCATGTCGGCGGACTCGTAGTAGCCCTGGCCGAGCCAGCCGGAGGAGCGGCGGGTGACGGAGCCGTCGGCGCGGCCGTCGTTCCAGGCGTTCATGGAGTCGCCGTAGCCGAAGGCGGGCGCGCCCTGCTGGTAGGCGTTGGTGTGGGCGGCGTTCATCGCGAAGGGCAGCAGGTAGCCCTCCTTGCGGCCGGGGTCGGGCTGGTGGAAGACCGAGCGGCCGTCGACGCCGCGCACGGCGGTGCGGTCGCCGAAGCCCCGCACGCCGGCCATGGTGCCGAAGTAGTGGTCGAAGGCGCGGTTCTCCTGCATGAGCACCACGACGTGCTGGATGTCCGCCAGCCGTCCGGGCCGGGCCGGTGCGGCGAGTGCCTGCTGGACGCTGAGCGGGAGGGCGGACAGCACCGCGGCCGCCGCCGCGCCGCCGAGGACGCTGCGGCGCGACAGTTCGGGCTTCGGACTCATGGGGGTGGGGCTCCTTGCTGACGGACCGCGGTTCTTCGGTACGGGGGCCGGCCGCGCGGTTCGGACCGGACCCGTTATGTGTACGAGACCGAGGTGGACGCGGCCGTGGTGTCCGGTGACGGGCCGATGACCGGCAAGAGACCCCGAGCTGTACAGACAACTTGACGCCCCATGATCAAACGGTCGCCCGATCGACAGGCCGGAGGCGGTACGGGGCCGCGGGGTCGGCGGCGGGACGGCCCGCGCGTCGGCCGCAGGTCGGCGGCGGGCCGGCGGCGGGCCGGCGGCGGGTCAGCGGCGGGTCAGCCGGTGGGCGTCGAACTCGGCCCAGATCGCCTTGCCCCGGCCGTTCGGCTCGGCGCCCCAGCGGTCGGCGGTGCGCTCCACGATGAACAGGCCGTGGCCGCCGGGCAGGGCCGGCTCGTGCGGCAGGCGCAGCACCGGCATGGCCGGGCTGCGGTCGCTGACCTCCACCCGCAGGCGCTGCCCGGTGGCGTCCAGGACCAGCTCCAGCGGGCCGTCCCCGTGCAGCATGGCGTTGGCCACCAGCTCCGCCACCAGCAGCACGACGTCCGCGCCGACGCCCTCGTGGGCGCCGGGCGCGCCGGCGGGCGGGTACCAGTCGCCGACCGCCTCGGCGGTGAAGGCCCGGGCCCGGGCGACCGGCTTGGGGAGCCCGGCCAGCGGCAGCCGGCGGCGCTGGCCGCCGGGCGGCAGGGCGGGCCCGGCCCGGTGCGCGTCGCCGTCCAGGGTTCCCCGGCTCATCGTCATATGAGGGCACCCTTCGGATCGACGGCGGTTCGCATGGTCGGTTTCCCGGCGCTCCCGGGATTATGCCTTCCCCGGCGCCGGGTGCGCGGCATCCGCGACACGCACGGCACCCGCCCCGCGACGGCGTGCCCGGCCGGCTCAGGCCGCCAGGGCCTCCTCGGCCGAGCCGTGGATGGAGAACACCGCCCGGGTGCCGGTCAGTTCGAGGACCCGCATGACGGTGGGCGGCACCGCGGCCAGGTGCAGCCCCACGCCCTCCTCCCCCGCCGCGAGGCGGGTCCTGAGCAGGAGGTTCAGTCCGGAGGAGTCGCAGAATCCCACCCCCGCGAGGTCGATCACCACCGCGCCGGGCCGCCGGGCGACCAGGGCGGTGAGCGTGTCGGCGGCGGGGGCGAGCGTCTCGATGTCGAGGTCGCCCGCCAGGGCGCAGACCACCGCGCCGCCCGCCGCGGGCCGGGTCCGTACCGCGAGTTCCGCACGGTAGGGGGAGGCCGCCGGCGCGAGGCCCCGCTGGTCGTTGTCGGATGGCATCATCGTCGTCCCCTCGTGTCCGTGCCCTCCGACCTTACGTAGGCGGCGTCCCGCGGCCAAGCGGGTGCCGGGGCGCCGGGCGCCCTCAGTCCTCCTCCAGCCCCTCGCGCAGGCGCCGCAGGGTGCGGGAGAGCAGCCGGGAGACGTGCATCTGGGACAGCCCCAGGCGCGCGCCGATCTGCGACTGCGTCAGGTCCTCGCAGAAGCGCATCGACAGGATCTGCCGCTCGCGTTCCGGCAGGGCGGCGACCAGCGGCTTGAGCGCCACCAGGTCCTCCACCCTGGAGAGGTCCGGATCCTCCTCGCCCAGGCGCTCGCCCAGGCAGCCGGGGCGGTCGTCGTCCTCGGCGCCGGTGTCCAGGGAGCCCGCGGTGTGCCCGTTCGAGGCGGTCAGGCCCTCGACCACGTCCTCCTCGGCGAGTTGGAGGTGGTCGGCCAGTTCGGCCACCGTGGGGGCCCGGTCCAGCTCCTGGGCCAGCCGCTCCTGGGCCTTGGCCAGGGCTATCCGCAGCTCCTGGAGGCGGCGGGGCACGTGGACGGCCCAGGTGGTGTCGCGGAAGTGGCGGCGGATCTCGCCGAGCACGGTGGGCAGCGCGAAGGTGGTGAACTCGGCACCCAGCTGCGGGTCGAAGCGGTCGATGGCCTTGATCAGGCCCACCGCGCCGACCTGCAGCAGGTCCTCCTGCGGCTCCCGGTGGGCGTTGAAGCGGCGGATCGCGAACCGGACCAGGGACAGGTTCATCTCCACCAGGGTCGCCCGCACGTACGAGTACTCCCGGGTGCCCTCCTCCAGCGCGGCGAGCCGGCGCAGCAGCACCCGGGTCAGCTCACGGGCGTCGGACGGCGCGACCTCCCGCAGGTCCTCGGCGGCGGCCAGCTCCGGTGGCAGCAGGTCGCGCAGCCCCGCCGTGGCGGAGCCGGCCGTGCGGGAGGGGTCCTTCGTCGGCGAAGCGGCGGGGGCGGTCAGTTCACCAGTGGTCGTGACCATCGGAGTCCTTCCTCTTGTCGGCACGGTCGAACGCCCCGGATACCCCGCCCCGGCCGATCGATGCAGCGACGCCGCGTGGAGGTTTCGTGAATCCCGGACGGGCGTCCGGGCGGGAGGCCGGAGAACAGTGCCTCGGGAACGGCCGGACTCCGGATCCCTAACGCGCGGTGGGGTGGTGGAGCCGGCGGGCGGCGGTGCGGATGGCGAGGGTGTACGGGGCGTCGAGGGCGCGGGTGCGGGCGTCGAGGTCGTCGAAGGGCACCAGGGCCTTGTGGGTGTCGTCGGTGGTCTGGGTCCAGGCCGTCCAGGCGTTGTGGACGTCCTCGTCGGTGACCTGATCGCCCTTGGCCTGGAGCAGCACGGCGTAGATGCGGAAGAGGTCGTCGGAGCCCGCGGGGGGTCTGGCCTCCGACGGCAGGCAGGAGCGGATCAGGTCGGCGATGGGATCGAGGTGGCTCATACGGCCAGTGTGCCGGTGGCGAGCGTGCCCGTGAGCAGGATCAGATGAGCCACCGCGAATATCATCGGCACGAGCCGTTCGGTGGTGCCGAGTTCGGTGTAGTGCCGGTGGCGCCGGCCTGGCGCCGCGGCGTTGCGCAGGACGTCCCACTCGTCGGTGTAGATCCGCGCGGACAGCTTCTCCTCCATGCTGTTGATGACCCGGAACTTGGCGCCGTTGAGGTCCCGGTAGCTGCGCAGCTGCATCCACCAGGCGCCGGAGAGCGTGATGCCGGCCAGCGCGACGGCCGTCGCCACCCACCACGGGGACTCCGACAGCTTGGGTATGCCGAAGCCGATCAGGGTGACCAGCGCGGTCTGCACGGACAGGAAGAAGGTGTTGGCGTTGCCCCGGCGGGCCGAGACCCGGTCGGCCATCTCCACGGCGAGCTTGTACAGCTCCAGCAGCTCGGTCTGACGCGTCGGCTCCGGCGGCGTGGTCATCGCGAAACCCCCTCGGGCAGGTGGTGTGTGCCGGCTTCGCCCGCTGCCCGGGCTCCCCCCGTGGTGTTCATCCTTCCCGGCGGGACGGCCTGTCAGTGCTGCGCGCCGGCGGTGCTGCGGCCCGTCAGTGCTGCGCGCCGGCGGTGGCGGTCGCTCCGGCGGTGGCCGTCGCGACGGCGCCCGCCACGGCGGGGGTGCCGGCCGACAGGGCGCGCAGGGCCGCGCCGGCCTCCGACTCGCCCTCCCCGTACTGGTGGTCGCGGGCGGTGCGCAGGGCGGCCCCGAGGTGGAGCGCGGCCTCCTCCGGCCGGCCGGTGGCGGCCAGGGCGCGACCGTAGAGGGTCTGCAGGACCACCCGGCGGGCGACCGGGAAGGGCGGCTCGGCGACGGCCAGGCCGCGGGCGGCGTGGTGGGCGGCCTCCTCGGCGGCGCCGGCGGCCAGGCACTCGCCGGCCAGGTGCTGGCGGGCGAGGGCGACGAGGTCGGCGTGCCCGGCCCGTTCGGCCAGGGACAGGGCCTTCACCAGCAGGGCGCGCGCCCGGGCGCGGCCGGCCCGGTCGCCGTGGCGGGCGAGGGCGACGGCGAGGTTGACCAGGGCGACGGCCTGGGCGGTGCTGTCGCCGGCCCGGGCGGCGAGGTCGGGGGCGCGTTCCAGGTGGACGAGGGCCTGTTCGGGGCGGCCCTCCTCCAGCAGGACCCAGCCCAGCAGGGCCCGGGCGCGGGACTGGGCGCCGGGGTCGCGGTCGGCCTCGGCGGCGGCCAGGCCGTGTTCGAGCAGCGGCGCCCAGCCGTCCCGGACCTGCCAGACGATCAGCGGCCACTGGAGCAGCACCAGGCGCCAGGCGCGGTCGTGCAGTCCGGCGGCGACCGCCGCCTCGACGGCGCCGCGCAGGGTGTCGCGTTCGGCGGCGTACCAGGCGAGCGCGCCCGCCCGGTCGGGGAAGGGGCGGACCTCGGCGGGGCGGCGGGTGCCGGGCGGCAGGGTGCAGCACGGTTCGCTGCCGGGTTCGGCGGCGGAGCAGGCGGTGAGCAGGGTGTTCAGCAGGTGGTCGAGCAGGCGGGGCAGCACCTGGGTGTCGGTGTCGCCGGGCAGGCTGCGGGCGTAGAGGCGGACCAGGTCGTGCAGGGTGTAGGCGTCCCGGCCGATCTCCACGATCAGGTGGGCGGTGGCCAGTTGGGCCAGCGCGTCGGCGGCCTCGTCGGGGCGGCAGCCGGCCAGGGCGGCGGCGGTGCGGCTGTCGAGGGTGGCGCCGGTGTGGGCGCCGAGGCTGCGGAACGTCCGGCGGACGGGTTCGCTCAGGTGCTGGACGGTCAGGGCGAGGGCGGCGGCCACGCTGGTGTCCTCGACGTCGAGGAGGTTCAGGCGGTCCTGCTCGACGGCGAGTTCCTCGGCGAGGGCGGCCAGCGCGCGGGCGGGGCCGGTGGCGAGGCGGGCGGCGGCCAGCCGCAGGGCCAGCGGCAGGCCGTCGCACAGGCCGGCCAGGCGGGCGGCGGCCTCGGGTTCGGCGGCGACCGGGTCGGGGCCGAGGGTCGCGGCGAGCAGGCCGACGGCCTGCGGGGAGGAGAGTTCGGCGAGCGGCACCGGGCGGGCGGCGTCGGAGGCGACCAGCCCGCCGAGCCGGTCGCGGCTGGTGACCAGGGTGACGCAGTCGTCGCCGTCGGGCAACAGCGGGCGGACCTGCTCGGAGCGGCGGGCGTTGTCCAGGACGATCAGCATCCGGCGGGTGGCGGTCAGTTCCCGGTAGCGGGCGGCCATCGCCTCGGGGGTGGCGGGCATCTGCTCGGCGGGCAGGCCCAGGGCGAGCAGCAGTTCGCGCAGGACGGCGGCGGTGTCGCGCTCCGGCAGCGGGCTGTGGCCGCACAGGTCGACGAAGAGCCGGCCGTCGGGGAAGTCCTGCTGGCGGCGGTGCGCCCAGTACAGGGCGAGGGTGGTCTTGCCGACGCCGGCGCCGCCGGTGACCACGGCGACGGCGCCGGGGGCGGCGGTGGCCCGGTCGAGCGCGGCCAGTTCGTCCTCCCGCCCGGCGAAGCCGCGCGGGCGGCGGGGGAAGGGCCAGGGCGCGGGCTGGTGCCAGGGCGCCGGACGCACGGGAGCGGGCGCGGGGGCGGGGGCGAGCACGGACGCGGCGGGGGCGGGGGCGAGCACGGACGCGGCGGGGGCGGACGGGGCGGCGGGGGCGGGCTCGGGGGCCGCGGCCGGCAGCGGTTCGGAGCCGGGGGCCCGGTCGGGGACGGAGGTCAGACCGCCGACGGTGGGGACCCGCGCGGGCGGGACCCGGTCGCACGATGCGCGGGCGGACGCGACACGGTCGAACGGGACCCGGTCGGACGGGACCCGGTCGGTCGGCTGTTCCTGGTCGCCGGGCAGCCGGGGCGGCGGCACCCGGTCGGACCGGCCCGGCGGGGCCTCGGTGTGCCGCGGGGCCTCGCCGCGCTGCGGCAGGTCGGTGCGCAGCAGGCGGTCGTGGGCGTCGGTGAGTTCCGGTCCGGGGTCGATGCCGAGTTCCTCGGCGAGGGCGCGGCGGGTGCGGTGGAACCAGTCCAGGGCCTCCGAGCGGCGCCCCGCGCGGCCGAGCGCGTGCATGAGGTCGGCGACCAGCGGTTCGCGCAGCGGGTTGGCGGTGGCCTCGGCGTGCAGCAGGTTCGCGGCCGCGCCGTGGTCGCCGAGCCGGCCGTGGGCGCGGGCCAGTTCCTCGGCGGCGGCCAGCCGCAGTTCCTCCAGGGCCTGGGCGGCGCACTGCAGCGGCAGGCCGGGGATGGTGCCGGCGAGGGCGGGGCCCCTCCACAGGGCGAGTGCCTCGCGCAGGGCGGCGGCGGCCTCGGCGGCGTCCTCCAGGGCGCGGGCGCGGACCACCAGGTGTTCGAACCGTACGGTGTCCACCGCGTGGTCGGGGGCCCGCAGCAGGTAGGCGCCGTTGTCGGTGACGAGTTCGACGCCGGCGGCGGGGGCGTCGTGGGCGGTGAGCAGGGCGCGCAGCCCGGAGACGTGGTTGTGGATGACGGTGCGCGAGTGCCGGGGCGGCTCCTCGTCCCAGAGGGTCTCGGTGAGCCGTTCGACGGTGACCGGTGCTCCGGGGTTCAGCAGCAGCATGGCGAGCAGGCTGCGGCGCTTCGCCGATCCGGCCGGAAGCTCCCGGCCGTCCGCGGCCACCACGGCCACCGAGCCCAGCAGTCGGAACTCCACGCACCCCCCTTAGATGGATTAGATGTATATGACAAGCTTATGACACCAGGCGATCCGTCGATCGCGGAGCGTCGTCCCGGGCGGCCCGGCGGAGGGAGGCGGGACCGGGGCCGCCGCGCCCGAGGACTACCAGGTGACGGCGTCGTCCATGGTCCGCTGCCAGTAGGTGACCTTGAGCGAGCCGTCGATGTACAGACCCTTGACGGGCAGCGAAGGGTTGCTTCCCGCGCCGACACTCTCGTTGCCCGAGGGGCCCTGGAAGTGGACGGCCGGTGAAGTCTCGGTGCGGCCGTGGCCCTTCGGTGCTCGGGTCGGTGCGGCGCTCGGGTCGGTGCGGTGCTCGGACGACCGGAGCCTGCGCGGTGATCCGTCCCGGCCGCAAGGGTCAACGGCCGATCAGGGACGGCGGGACACTGGAACGGGCTCCGAGCAGGGGGAATGCCGGGGCCCTGGAACGCGGGGATGGAACGCGGGGCTGTGCGGTGGAACGGGTCGTCGCCGGGCGCGCGCCGTTCCGGGGCCGGGCGCCCACGGCCGGGCGCCCGGGAGAGTCTTCCGGTCAGCGGGTCTCGATGACGACCTTCTCGATGACCACGTCCTCCAGCGGGCGGTCGTTGCGGGGGTTGGTCTCCGCCGTCGCGATGGCGTCGACGACCTTCCGGCCGGCCTCGTCGGCGACCTCGCCGAAGATGGTGTGCTTGCCGGTGAGCCAGGTGGTCGCCCCGACGGTGATGAAGAACTGGGAGCCGTTGGTGCCCGGTCCGGCGTTGGCCATGGCCAGCAGGTAGGGCTTGGTGAAGGCCAGGTCCGGGTGGAACTCGTCCGCGAACTTGTACCCGGGGCCGCCTGTCCCGTTGCCCAGGGGGTCGCCGCCCTGGATCATGAAGCCCTCGATGACCCGGTGGAAGACCGTGCCGTCGTAGAGCTTGTCCGTGGTCCTCTCGCCGGTCTCCGGGTTGATCCACTCCCGCTCGCCGCTGGCGAGCTCCACGAAGTTCTTCACGGTCTTGGGGGCGTGGTTCGGCAGCAGCCGGATCACGATGTCGCCCTTGGTGGTCTTCAGCGTCGCGTACAGCTCTTCCGCCATGGCACGTCCTTCGGTAGGTCCTACGGATGCGGCCAGTCTTCAGGGCTGCCGGCGGGTTCGAGCGGCGGCGACGCGGCAGTACACCCACACGGGTGACACCCCGCGAACGGGCATCCGGCCCGCGGCCGGATCCTGTGGCGCGCGGCCGGATCCGCGGTGCGCGGGCGGTGGCCGTAAGATCCCCGACAGCACCGGGCCCGTCAGGCCTCGTCGCACGTCTCCGCAGCTCACGCGGGTCCGTGTGATCGCCGGGACATCCGGCGGCCACGAGAATGGTGCGGACAGTTCCCCGGAAGTACAGAGAAAGCGATACCTCACCATGGATCTCGGCGTGCGCTGGAAGCTGCACGGTGACGGGCGCACGCCCGCACCGGGGGCGGTGGTCCGTCCCGACGAACGGCTCTCCTGGCCCCGCACGGCGGGCCTCGGCGCCCAGCACGTGGTGGCGATGTTCGGGGCGAGCTTCGTGGCGCCCGTGCTGATGGGGCTCGACCCCAACCTCGCGATCATGATGTCCGGCGTCTCGACCGTGATCTTCCTGCTGGCCACCAAGGGCCGGGTGCCCAGCTACCTGGGCTGCTCGCTGTCCTTCGTGGGCGTGGCCGCGGTGATCCGGGCCCAGGGCGGCACCAGCGCCACGGTGACCGGCGCGGTGTTCGTGGTGGGCGTGGCGCTGTTCCTGGTGGGTGTGGCGGTCCAGCGGTTCGGGGCGCGCATCATCCACGCCGCGATGCCGCCGATCGTCACCGGCGCGGTGGTCATGCTGATCGGCTTCAACCTCGCCCCGGTGACCGCCTCGGTGTACTGGCCGCAGGACCAGTGGACGGCGCTGCTGGTGATGCTGTTCACCGGCCTGGCCGTGGTGTGCCTGCGCGGCTTCTGGTCGCGGGTGGCGATCTTCCTGGGGCTGCTGTTCGGCTACGGGATCTCCTGGCTGTTCGACCGGGTCTTCGGGAAGATCCACTCGGTGGACGGCGGCGGGCACATGACCGACCACTGGCGCCTGGACCTGTCGGGCGTCGGCAAGGCGGACTGGATCGGCCTGCCGACCTTCCACGGCCCGTCCTTCCAGTGGTCGGCGATCCTGGTCGCGCTGCCCGTGGTGATCGCGCTGGTCGCGGAGAACGCCGGACACGTCAAGGCCGTCGGCGAGATGACCGGCACGAACCTGGACGACAAGCTGGGCACCGCGATCTCCGCGGACGGCGTCGGCTCCATGCTCTCCACCGCGGTCGGCGGCCCGCCGAACACCACGTACTCGGAGAACATCGGCGTCATGGCCGCCACCCGCGTCTACTCGACGGCCGCGTACTGGGCCGCGGCCTGCTTCGCGCTGCTGTTCGGCCTGTGCCCGAAGTTCGGCGCGATCGTGGCCGCGATCCCGGGCGGGGTGCTCGGCGGGATCACCGTCATCCTCTACGGCATGATCGGGCTGCTGGGCGCGCAGATCTGGACCAAGTCCCAGGTGGACCTGCGCAACCCGCTCAACCTGGTGCCGGCCGCGGCGGGCATCATCATCGGCATCGGCAACGTGACGCTGAAGTTCACCGACACCTTCAGCCTCAGCGGCATCGCGCTCGGCACGCTGGTCGTCATCACCGGCTACCACGTGCTGCGGGCGCTGGCCCCGGCACACCTCAAGACGCAGGAGCCGCTGCTGGACGAGGGCACCTCCTCGTACGACCAGGAGAACCGGCCCGACGCGTAACGGACGAGGTCGGGGCCGGGTTCAGCTCCGGAGGGCGGCCGGCGGAAGTGTCCTAAAAGGATCTTCCGCCGGCCGTTCGCCTTTCCCGGACGGGCCGGGCGGTGGTCGAATCACTGCTCGCTCGTATCGGCCACTCATCCCCCCGGGAGAGGCATGTCCCTTCTGACGCACCGCCGCAAGGCCGCCGCCGCGGCCGTCGCCCTCGGCACGTTCGCGATCACCTGCGCCGGGGTGACGCCCAGCAGCGCGGCCGGCCAGGTCCTGTGGACCCCGAGCACCAGCACGGGCCCGTCCTCGTTCAAGGCGGTCCAGTGCGCGGCCGGCAACTTCGGGGTGGTGAAGGACTCCGCCAAGGGCAACGTGTGGCGCGCCTTCCAGGCCGGCGGGGAGGAGCGCTGCGAGACGCTCAGCCCGGACCTGAAGGAGGGCGACACCTTCTACCTGGGCTGGTCGTCCAAGGTGGACATCCAGGACACCAACAGCCGGTACGTGTTCCAGCTGAAGTGCTCGCCGAGCACCGACACGGCCAACCACCCGATCGAGATCGACATCGTGAACGGGCGCGTCCGCCTGCAGGAGTGGGACACCGCCCACGTGTCGCACTCCCTGTGGACCGCGCAGACGGCCAACAACACGTGGCACTCCTACGCGCTGAAGATCCGCCTGGGCCGCACGGACGGCACCATCGACTTCTGGTTCGACGGCGTGAAGCAGACGTTCACGACGGGGTCGGGCACCTTCAAGGGCACCACCTGGGACGGCGACCGCAACTACCTCAAGTGGGGCTCGTACCACCCCTCCACGGGCGACGCGACGAACACCTTCACCAGCCCGATCATGGCCACGACCCTGGAGGCGGCCACCGCCGGCTCGTGACCGGCCGGTCGGGTCCACATCGACCGGACGCCGGGCCCCGACCCGTGGCGCGTAGCCTCTCCTGATCCCGTGCTCCGCACCCCCGCCGGCCCTCGGGCCCGGCGGGGGTGCGGGCCGGTCTCGCTGCCCCGAGTTGACTGGAGCCAACCCGTGATCGACTTTCTGGAAGAAGTACGTGGGATCATCGGGCCGCCCAGTGGGCCCGGTGTTCCGGCGGAGCGCTGGCACGGGCTGGAAGCCGAGCTGGGCGTGGAACTGCCGGGAGACTTCAAGACCCTGGCCGAGCGCTACGCGCCGATCGAGATCGGCCGGTCGATCTCACTGAGGGGACCTGCCGCGCAGGGGTGGGACCTGGGCAAGTACATACGGGAGACCGTGGTCGCCTACCAGGACTGCGAGTTCACGGACGAGAACTTCCCCGGATTCCCCGCACCCCTGGGGTTCGGCGCGCCGGACGGCCTGATCCCCATCATGTCGACCGCGCACGGGGAAGAGGTGTTCCTGCTGCGCACCGGCACCGGGTACGGCTGGTGCATCGTGGTCTACGTCGGCGACGACGACGAGTTCTACCGCTACGACCTGACATTCGCGGAATGGTTCTGCCGGTACCTGCGCGGAGAGGACATGACCGGGCCGAACAGCGGACAGGAGTTCTCGAACCCGATCGAGTTGACGGACTACGGCGTGCTGCCGGTGCGGACGGAGCGATTCGGCCCGGTACGGGATGCGTGAGGGCCGCACACGCACGGCGACCGGCACCGATCCTCGGTGAGCCGTCGTGGCGGCACCAGGGCGACGGGAACCGGAAGCGGCAGCAGCCCTGACCGGAGGAACCCGCAGGCCCGGACCGCCACAACGTGCGGTCCGGGCCTGCGGGTTCTTCCGGGTGGTGGGGCGGTCACGGGCGGGGCCGGTAACCGACCGGTCGGCGGGCTCTACTGCCCGGTCAGCGCCCGGGCCCGGACGGCGCGGCGCAGGGTGTCCAGTTGGTCGACCAGGCCACGTCGGGTCGCCGCGGTGAGGTCCGGGTCGGCGAGGCAGGCCTCGGCCGCCCGGACGGTCCGTTCGGTGGCGGCGCAGGCGGGGAAGGCCGCCGTGGTGAGCACCCGGGCCAGGGCGGGGCCGCGGCGGGCGGCGGCCGGGGCCAGCTCCTCGAAGTAGCGCACGGTCAGTTCGTCGAGCAGTTCGGCCTGCTCGGGCTGCCACAGCCCCTTGGCGGTGGCGGCGGCCAGGTAGTTGGAGAGCCCGCCGTGGAACAGCGCCTGCCAGGCGGCCTCCTTGGCGGCCGGGTCGGGCAGGGCGGCGCGGCAGCGGGCGGCGCCCTGCTCGCTGGTGTCGCTGGGGTCGGCGGCGAGTTCGGCGGCGATCTCCGGCTCGCCCGCCGCGCCGAGCACGCACAGCCGCGCCAGCAGCTGCCAGCGCAGGTCCGGGTCGAGTTCCGGCCCGCCGGGCACCGTGCCGGCGGCCAGCCAGTCGCGCAGTTCGGCGGCACCGGCCTCGTCGGCGGTGGCGATCACGCCGCGCGCGGCCACCAGGCGCAGGCCGGTGCGGTCCGGCTCGCCCTCGGTGCGCCGCAGCAGGGTGCGGCAGACCCGGGCCAGTTCGGCCAGGGCGGCCGGCCGTTCGGCGGGCGGCACGGCGCTGTCCGCCACGAAGTCGCGGGCGAAGGAGAGCACCGCGTCCACCAGGTGCACCGAGGTCTCGCCGGGCAGGTGGTCGGCGACCAGCCGCAGGTACTCGCCGGGCGCGAGTTCCCCGTCGCGCACTTGGTCGCGGGCGGCGCCCCAGAGCACCGCCCGGGCGAGTTCCTCGGGTACGGCGCCGAGCGAGGTGCGCGCGGTCTGCCAGGAGGCGGGGTCGAGGCGGATCTTGACGTAGCCGAGGTCGGTGTCGTTGAGCAGGGTCAGGTCGGTGCCGTCGGCCGGAAGGTCCAGCGGCACGGCGCCGTCGGCGGCAAGGTCGAGCGGCACGCGGTGGGCGAGTTTCAGGGCGCCGTCGGCGGTGCGCCGGTAGTGGCCCGCGGTCAGCTGGTGCGGGCGCAGGGCGCCGTCGGCGGAGGTGTGCTCGATGCGGCCGTCGGTCACCCGCAGGGTGTCCACGCCGCTGGTGCGCAGCCAGCGGTCGGCCCAGCCGTGGACGTCGCGGCCGCTGGCGGCGGCGAGGGCCCGGAGCAGGTCGTCGAGGGTGGCGTTGCCGAAGGCGTGCGCGTCGAAGTAGTCGTTGACCCCGGCCAGGAAGGTCTCCTCGCCGAGCCAGGCGACGAGCTGGCGCAGGACGGCGGCGCCCTTGGCGTAGGAGATGCCGTCGAAGTTCTGCAGCGCCTGGGCGGTGTCGTCGACCGTGCCGGGGGCCACCGGGTGGGTGGAGGGGCGCTGGTCGGCGTCGTAGCCCCAGGGCTTGCGGTCGGCGGCGAAGCCGGTCCAGGCGCCGGTGAAGCGGGTGGAGGCGGCGGTGACGCTGTAGGCCATGTACTCGGCGAAGGACTCGTTCAGCCACAGGTCGTCCCACCACTTCATGGTGACCAGGTCGCCGAACCACATGTGCGCCATCTCGTGGATCACCACCATGGCGCGTTCCTCGCGCCTGGTGTCGGTCACGGCGGAGCGGAAGACGTACTCGTCGCGCAGCGTGACGCAGCCCGGGTTCTCCATCGCGCCGGCGTTGAACTCCGGGACGAAGCACTGGTCGTAGCTGTCGAAGGGGTAGCGGTGCCGGAACACCCGGTGGTAGTGGTCGAAGCCCTGCCGGGTGATCTCCAGCAGTTCGGCGGCGTCGGCGTCCAGGTGGGCGGCGAGCGAGCGGCGGCAGTGCAGGCCGAGCGGGATCCCGTCGTGCTCGGCGCGCACCGAGTGCAGCGGTCCGGCGACCACGGAGACCAGGTAGCTGCTGATCGCCGGGGTGGGGTCGAACTCCCAGCGGCCGGGCGAGCTCTGGCGGCCCAGGCTGTTGCCGACCACGGTCCACTGCTGCGGCGCGGTGACGGACACCGTGTACCGCGCCTTGAGGTCGGGCTGGTCGAAGGAGGCGAACACCCGGGGGCCGTCGTCGAGGAAGGACTGGGTGTAGACGTAGTCCTCGCCGTCGGCGGGGTCGGTGAAGCGGTGCATGCCCTCGCCGGTGTGCGAGTAGGCCATGTCGGCTTCGACGGTGAGCTCGTTGTCGGCCGCCAGGTCGGTGAGCGGGAGACGGCCGTTGCGGAGCGTGGTGACGTCCAGTTCGCGGCCGTTCAGCACCACCCGGTGGAGTGCGGCCGGTTTGACGTCCACGTAGGTGGCGGCGCCGGGGGTGGTGCAGGCGAAGCGGATGACCGTGGTGGAGCCGAACACCTCCCGGCCGCGGGTCAGGTCGAGGTCGAGGTGGACGGTGCGGACGTCGAGCAGGCGGTGGCGCTCGGCGGCCTCGGTGCGGGTGAGGATGGAGGTATCAGACACAGGGGTCATGCTGCTCCATCCGGCGGGCGGACGGCACCGGTTTTCGGCTCCGTGCGGGGCGGCGGGGGCGGGGCCCGGGACTCGGACGGGGCCGGCCGACAACCCCACCATCCGCCGCCTGGACCGGGCCGCGGAACACTGAGTCCCCGAGAGCGGGGACGCGACGCGCGCGAGAAGTCGGCCCCGCCGACTCCTCGCGCAGAGCCCTCGACCGGCTGGGCAGGGGCGGATCAGCCGGCTTTCGACGCCCGTGGAAGCGCTCCGGGATTCGAATGCGGAAGGTTGCCGAGGTGTGCCGGGGGCAGGTGCACGGCGCTGGTCGGAAGTGTGTCGAAGCGTGGCACGAGGCCCTTCCGGTCGCCGGCCGGCGCGGATGTCGAATTGCTCCGCGCCGATCCGGAAGGCCCCACTCGTGTCGGGACCGACGTACGGTGCGTGCGCCGCCGGGCCGCGCGGAGTGGGAAGTCGGACCGGCCGACTTCCCACTCCCGAGGTCGGCCGGTGAGCGTCAGTCCTGGTAGACGATCCAGTTCTGGTCGGGGCTGCCGGGCAGGCCCGCGCCGGTCGGGCCGCCGCCGGTGTTGGGGGCCGGGGAGCCGGCGACGGGCTGGCCGACTCCGGTGGTGTGGAGGACGAGGCCCAAGTCGCCGTGGCTCCTGATCAGGGTGGTGTCCTGGCTGACGTCGATGATCCAGCGCTGGGTCAGGTCGCCGCTGCGGCACGGCTCCTGGACGACGGCCTGCCCGATGCCCTTGGCGGTGACGCACTTCCCGGAGGTGCTGCCCTTGACGGTGAAGACGCCGACGGACTCGAAGGCGTGGTCGACCTTGTCGAACACCCAGGTCTGGCCGGTCGGAGCGGCGGCGCGGGCGAGGACGTCGGTGCCCGTACCCTCGTCCAGGTAGGTCTGGTCGCCCTGGACCTGGAGCTGCCCGGTGAAGTGGGCCAGTCCGGCGGACGCCGGGGCGCTGTTGAGGGCCGCGATACCGGTGAAGGCGACGGTCGCCCCCGCGAGGGTGGCGAGGGTCCTGTGGGTGATGAGCCTCATGTGCTCCGACGGTACGCCAACGGACCAGCGGCGGGAAGAAGGCTGGGACTTGGAGAGGATCGTCGAGCGCACCGACGACCTGTCCGGGTTCCGCGTCGTCCCGCGCCGCCGGGTTGCAGGGAGAGCGCTCGGCTGGGGGAAACCCCAGCCGAGCGCCCGACTGCCTCTTCACGGCCTTGACTTGGACGGCGACCAACCCCGCACCCCAGGCAGGGGGCTCCTCTCCCGGGCTCAGGCTCAGATGTCGCCGAACTCGCCGACGCGGACAGCGGCAACGAACGACACCCAGGCCTCGGCGGGGAAGACAAGGGCCGGGCCGCGGGGGTCCTTCGAGTCATCGGCGCTCGAAGCGGCCGGGCCCGGCAGGGTCCAGGGAACTTCACCGCGCTGTACGGTCGGGCGAGTACCGCAGCCGTCGACACAGGAGCCGAGATGGGACCGGTTCATGTTCCCGACTGGTTCTGGGAGGTCCTGGAAGCGACACGACCGCGTCTGTCTGCCCTGGAGTTGTGGTTGGAGTCCCACTCGCGGGAGGTGCTTGAAGCCTTCGCGCTCGCATACGAGTCCGCGGCCGAATCGCTGGCTGGTTTTGTACGAAAACGGACAGAACTTGTGCACCAGCTTGGGAGGCAGCCAGCGCCCATCAGCGAGTCGAAAAGTTCACGAGTTTCGACGGCGCCGGTACTCGGCGGCATCTGATCGGTCTTCAGGCGACTGCGAACGCGCGCTCGTATCTGCGGCGGTCAGCCGGTGCGGCGGGAGCGGGTCCGGGTCAGCCCGCCGAGGATCACGGCGATCAGTCCCAGCACCAGGGCCACGTAGCCGCCGGCGATCCCGTTGCCGGTGCCGAGACCACCGTCGGCGGTGACCACCACCAGCCCGCCGTTGACCACGGCGATCAGCCCCGCCACCAGAGCCGCGATGGCCCCCCTTCCCCCGCTGCCGTTGCCGACACGACCGGCGGAGCGGGCCAGAGCCAGCCCGCCGATGACCACGCCGGCCAGCGCCAGCAGCGCGGCTGCGGTGGCCCAGGCCCGCTCGGGGGTCAGGCCGGAAACACTGGCGGCGACCGGCTGGACCGAGACGCGCGCGGCCACCGGTGCGGCCATCAGGTGACGGACAGACATGACATGCTCCTTCTCCTTCTACGACTGAACGTTGCCTGATCATGTCCGCTGGACCCACCGCCGGTCGTCCAGCAGACGCAGGCACTTCGCGCTGCCGCCGATGACGCACCCGGCTGCTACAGGTGCGGTAGGCGCCGCGAAGGTACTGCGTGCGCGGTAGTCGTCCGCTCGTCCGCGAGCGGGACTCGCCCGCGGCAGCATCCGGCTAGGGTGCGGCGCATGAGCAAAGGAAGGTTCGGCGTTCGGGCCGGTGTCGGAGACTGGGTGATCGCCGTCGGCGTGGCGGCGGCGCTGCTGGTCACCGGGCTGTCCGGGCAGCACTCCGCCACGGACATCGACCTGCTCGGCTACGCGCTGCTGGCAGTCGGCGGCCTGGCGCTGGCTGCGCGCCGCCGGGCTCCGGTTCCGGTCCTGGCCGTTACCGGGCTGTGCGCGGTGGGGTACCAGGCGGCCGGTTTCGACGTGCCTGTCGTCGCGTACCTGTTCGCGGTGTACGCCGCCGTGCGGGCGGGACATCGCACCGTCACGGTGGTGGCGAGTGTGACCATGCTGGCCGCTCTCCCCCTCGCGGCCCTGGCCTCGGGCCTGCACGACACGGGCGAGGCGTTCGCGCAGGCCCGAGGCGCCCTCGAGCTGGCCTGGCTGATCGCCGCCGGTGCGGCGGGGGAAGCCCTGCGGCAGGCCGAGCGGCGGGCGGACGAGGCCGAGCGCACCCGGGAGGAGACCGCGCGGCGTCGCGCCGACGAGGAGCGGCTGCACATCGCGAGGGAGCTGCACGATTCGCTCACTCATCAGATCTCGGTCATCAAGGTGCAGGCCGAAGTCGCCGTCCACGTGGCCCGCAAGCGGGGTGAACCGGTGCCTGAGGCCCTGTTGGCGATCCGGGAGGCCGGGCGTGAGGCGGCCCGGGAGCTGCGAGCGACGCTGGAGGCGCTGCGCGACGACGACACGACCCCTCCGCACGGGCTCGACCATGTCCCGGAGCTGGTGGAGCGGGCCGGCAGGACCGGCCTGAAGGCGACGCTGACACTCGAGGGACAGCGGCACGACGTGCCGGCCGCCATGGGCCGGACCGTGTACCGGATCGTTCAGGAGTCGCTCACCAACATCGCCCGTCACGCGGACGCCGCCACGGCGTCGGTCCGGATCGACTGCCGGCCGGACGCCCTCGCAGTACGCATCGATGACGACGGCAAGGCCACACCGGGCACCCCGCCGACGCCCGGCGTCGGGCTGCTCGGGATGCGCGAACGCGTCACCGCCCTCGGTGGCCGGCTGCGGGCGGAACCACGCCGCGAGGGCGGCTTCACCGTCCAGGCCGAACTCCCCGTGGACCGAACGTCATGATCCGTGTCCTGCTGGTCGACGACCAGCCGCTCATCCGCAGCGGATTCCGCGCGCTCCTCGACCTCGAAGACGACATCGAGGTGGTGGCCGAGGCCGCCGACGGCAGCGAGGGCCTGAGACTCGCCGAAGAGCACCTGCCCGACATCGCGCTCGTCGACATCCAGATGCCGGTCGTCGACGGCATCGAGGCGACCCGGCGCATCGCCGCGGACCCGGCCCTGGCCGGGGTCCACGTCATCATCCTCACCAACTACGGCCTGGACGAATACGTCTTCAACGCGCTGCGCGCCGGCGCTGCCGGATTCCTCGTCAAGGACATCGAGCCGGAGGACTTCCTGCACGCCGTACGCGTCGCCGCGCGCGGCGACGCCCTGCTCGCACCCTCGATCACCCGAAAGCTGATCAACCGGTACGTCACCCAGCCGCTCAACACCGGCACCGGCACCGGGCTGGAAGAGCTGACCAGCCGCGAACGCGAGGCTGTCATCCTGGTCGCGCAGGGCCTGTCCAACGACGAGATCGCGGGCCGTATGGTGATCAGCCCGCTGACCGCGAAAACCCACATCAACCGGGCCATGGCCAAGCTCCATACCCGTGACCGGGCCCAACTCGTCGTCCTCGCCTACGAGTCCGGCCTGGTAACCCCGCGCAACTCCTGACATCCACAGTCAAGTCGTCGGATGCCTCGGACGGGTGCTGTCGTTTCTCGTGAACACCGAACACGGCGGAGTTTGGGTGCCTCCCAAAGAGCTGACCGATCGCTGTCACAACTCCTGAACAGAGCCACGCTGGCCGACTGCTCGGAAGGTGTGAGCGTGGATGGGGACGTCTGGTCCGAGGACAGCACCGAGGACCTGTGCATGTGGGTGGTCGGGCAGGGCTACGGGCTGTGGAGCTCGGTGGTTGTGGGAGAACTACGGCTGGAAGAAGCCGCTCGGATGTATCCGGGCCGTGCTCCGCTGCTTCCAGAAGGCGTGGCGCCGTGGGACGGGATGTCCCGGACCCTGAGCACAGGGGCTACCAGTCCCCCGGGGCCATCGTCCACGGCGTCTACCGGACGCGATTCGCCGAGGAGCTCCATGAACGGCTTGAGGGCAGGTGAGGAGATTGCCCGGGCCGGGCGGGTGACGCGGCGGGGCTTCTGGCAGATGCAGCGGTTGTCCAGCGGTCGCATTGCCAGGGGCTCCTTGTGTCCTTTTGCCCTGCCGGACGCCGGCCGGATCGAGCTCCATAGCGCTCACAGCCCTTCCGCGCCCTCCCCCGCTCACACAGAAACGCTCGGCTGGGCAACCCCAGCCGAGCGCCTGACTACCTCTTCACAGCCTGACCCCGGTCAGGCGGCCACGTGCCGCCATGCCCCGGAAACAGCCCCCGAGCAGGGGCCGCCTCCTTCGGGCTCGGGCTCAGACGTCGCCGAACTCGCCGCTGCGAACAGCGGCAACGAACGACTTCCACGCCTCGGCCGGGAAGACGAGAGCCGGGCCCTGGGGGTCCTTGGAGTCACGGACAGGAGTCAGGCCGGGGAAGTCGGGAGCCACCTCGACGCAAGACCCGCCATTGTTGCTGTAACTGCTCTTGAACCATGCGGCGTCGGACAGGTCTACAGGGGAAATCATGACGTTCCTCTCACGCCTTGCTTGCGGATCATCTCCAGTGACGCAGCCTTCGACAGCGCTTCCACCTGGAGCTGATGGTAGTCCCGTTCCCAGGCCTGGGCCGTATCAGCGTCTCGCGCGAGGAAGCCGCGCAGCTGGCACTCCGAGTATGCCAGGAGTGATCGATCCGCCAGGGTAAGCAGCGTGACCATCATGGTGAACGGCAGCTCTTCTGCGAGGGAGAACGGCGCCACCTGGATGGTGACGTTCGGACGGCTTGCGAGATCTTCAAGGTGCGCCAGCTGCCGCGCCATGACCCTGGACCCTCCCACCCTTCGCAGGAGCGCACCTTCATCCAGGACGAAGTGCAGGCGCGGAGCCGACCGCTGGTCGAGCAGCTTCTGGCGTGTGGCCAGGAAGTCGAGGCGATCCGCCGCCTGCTCCTCAGTGATGCTGCCGCGCCGAACGGCCGCAGAGGCAAAGGCGTTGGCGTACTCCATGGTCTGAGCCAGGCCGGGCACGACGCCCAGTTCGAAGTGGGAGATGCCCTGAGCTTTCGCCTCTTGCGCCGCGTACTCGGGAAACCCTTCCAGCAACGACGACCTGCTCAGGCTCCAGTACGTCAGTTCCAATGTTCCACCGGCATCGATGACCTTGTCAGCCTTACGAACCCAGTCAAGCGTGGGATTGCGCGTCCCTCTTTCGAGGTTCGAAATCTGACTGTCACTCAAGTTAGTCCGCTGGCCGAGCTGGGTCTGCGTCAAGCCCGCCGCCTTGCGCAGCTTGCGCAGTTGGGCCCCGAACGCCTTGAGAGGCGAGGCCGATGGATCCAGCTGAGACTCACGCATCGTCAGACCTCCACTGCTGCGCGAATACCACACGGGGGAACTGTCAAGTGGGAAAGCCTTCCGATCGTAGCGGGCAAGGGGCCACTATGGCTACACCTGGTGATTCATCGGGAGCACAGAGCAACCGACGGAGGCCCCATGCACCCCTCGCGGAATCCCAAGGCTCGCCTTCAACTCCATGAACTTGCAATGGACTTCACCATTCCTGAGAGCGGCGATCCGCGCTCGGGCATCGTCATGGAGGTCGCGCCCGGGAAGGCCTACCGCCCGACCGCCGACGGGTGGCCACTGGCGCCCGCCATCAATTCCTCTTACCTGGAGCAGAGTTGAGCAGGACCCGCATCATGAGCAAGCCCCCGGCCCGCCGTTCGGGCCAGCAGATCTTCGCCCTGCGCGAGGACCCCGGCGGATCGGGCGACCTGCTCGCCCTCCTCGTCGATCCCGTCTACATGGACGGCCTGATCCTCCCCGGCGGCAGCGCCGAGCAGGACGAACTTCCCCACCTCGCGGCCCGCCGGCACCTCGAAACCGAGACCGGCCTCGTCCTGCCCCTGCGCACCGTCCTCACCATCGACTACATGCCCGCCGCCGAGTTCCCCGAGGGCCTCAACCTCGTCTACGCGGGCGGGAAGCTCACACCCCAACAGGTCACCACCGCGACCAACCACCGGCCCCCGGAGGAACTGCGCGCCCTCCACTGGGTCCCCCGTCACCGGCTCCGCGACCTCATGACCGACGACCAGTGCCGCCGCGTCGAGGACGCCTGGGACGCCTGGGAGCACGGCGACGGCCTCCCCCTCCTCGTCCGGGGCGTCCCGGTCCCGGTCGGCTGATCACGCCGACACCCCAGGGGCCGGACCGCCATCGCCGCGGTCCGGGCCCTCACTTCGGCAAGACCCCCGAGTCGGCGCCGTAGCGCACCGCACGGCGCACTCCATTCGCACGCAATCCTCCCTTGAGGCACTCCCCCATGCTCAAAACCCACCGCCGCCCCCGCATGTTCGTCGCGCGCCTCGACTCCCGTACCGAGTCCACGCCCCTGGCCCGCTACCTGCTCCGCGCGTACCTCTCCGGCCTCCCCTCCGGGGACCGGTACTCGGACACCGCCGAACTGCTCCTCGGCGAGCTGTTCGCCAACGCCGTGCAGCACTCCGACGCCCCCGACGACTGCCATATCGAGATCCGCTTCACTCTCACCGGCTCCCGTCTGCGGCTGGAAGTCCACGACGCCGGCAGTGGCCGCCCGGTCCTCTGTGCCGCCACCCCTGACGACGAGCACGGGCGCGGCCTGCTCCTCGTCGACGCACTCGCCGAACGCTGGGGCAGCGCCAACCGCCCCGGCGGCATCGGCAAGTACGTCTGGGCGCTCGTCACGCCCGCCCCCGGCCCCACCATCTCGCTCGCCACCGCCTGAAAGACCGAACCCCCCATGCACCTCACCACCCTCGCCGGCCACGCCCTCTCCCGCGGCCGCACCCCCGCCGACACCTACGCCCTCCTCGCCCGCCGCACCCGCGAGCCGCTGCCCTCCGCCCGCGCCGTCTGCCTGGCCCTGACCATCCCCCTCGCCGAGACCGTCCGCCGCCTGGCCGACTGCCACGACGCCCTCCTCGCCAACCCCCGGCCCAACTCCGAGACCGACACCGGCGAACTCCTCGAAGCCCTCGGCGTCTTCGACGTCCCCGCCTCCCTCACCGACACCGAACTCACCGTCGTCGACCACTTCCTGACCGCCATCGACGCCATGGGCGGCATCCGACCCGGCCACCACCACGGCCTCACCCGCTGGTTCACCACCGGAAACCTCACCGCCGCCTACCTCTCCCTCGCCGCCGCCCGCCCCATGCCCCGCACCGGCAACCCCACCCTCTACTGGACCACCCTCGTCACCGCCGGCGAACTCCTCACCACCACCCCCAACCCCGACACCCGCCTCACCTACGCCCTCACCCACTGCCGCACCCAAGCCACCCGCACCTGAGCAACAACCGTTGCTGCGCGGGAAGTCGGCCCCACCGACTTCCCGCGCAGCAGCACACGCCGATCGCCCCGCCCCAGGTCACCTACGACCTGACGGAACTCGGTGTCAGCCTGGCCGGACCGCTGACCGAGCTCATCCAGTGGTTCGGCCGACACGGGGACGAGCTCCTCGCCGCCCAGGAGCACTACGACCGCCGGCAGGAGCCGCCGCACGCGTCCTGAGTGGGACGGCAGCCTGTCGGAGCCGTCGCCTAGAGTGCGGCATCGGATGCGACGACGGCCGACGAGGGATGGGCGATGACCGAGGCGTGGGACCGACTGCGGGCGGTCATGGGAGAGCCGGTGTACGCCCCGGCGCGGGTTCCGTGGGAGCTGGCGCCCGCCGAACTCGGGGTCCAGCTGCCCTCGGACTACCGCGCGTTCGTCGACCTGTACGGCGGAGTGAGTCTGAACGGCGAGTGGGGGGTGTACACGCCGAGCGAGAAGCCGTCCTTCTACAAGGCGCCGGGCGGCCTGGCGGACTGGCGTATCACGAACGACGTCGATCTCCGCGACCAGATCGAGGGCGAGGAGCACTGGTGGGACCAGCCCGGCCCCACCCCGGTGTTCCCGGACCCGGGCGGCCTGCTGTCCTGGGGCTGGAACAGCAACCACAACCAGTGCTGCTGGCTGACGACCGGTCCGGACCCCGAGCAGTGGCCGGTGACGGTGTTCTACGAGGACCGGCTCGACCACTTCGACGGCGGTTTCGCGGAGTTCGTGGCAACTGTGCTGACCGGCGGCTACGCGGCGGAGGACGAGTTGCTGGTGCGCGCGGACCCCGAGGTGTGGGGGCCTCGGCCGGCCCGACCCCTCTGGTCTCCCAAGAGCGACTGGGCGGGCAGGAACTGGGGCGCCGAGTGGGGTATCGAGGGATTCCTCGACGCGCCCGGGTCGACGGAGATGCCGTGGGTCAGGACGTGATGGACGATCGGCACGGCGGGCAGCACTGTTTCAGGGCCCCGATCCGGTACCGGCGGACGGGCCGGCGGACCTTGGTCCTCTTCCCGACCGCTCTGGCCTGCGCCCTTGCCTTCGTCCTCGCCGCAGGGGCCAAGGGCCGGGATCCCGCGATGATCGCGGCCTTCACGGTCTGCCTGATCGTCGCCTACGTCGTCGCCGCCTCCTTCGTGGGCCCGTTCTGCGGCAGTACCACGGTGGATTCCGCGGGCCTGACCACGCGGACGCTGCTGAGGACACGGGTGGTCACCTGGCCGCAGGTGCGGTCGTTCGGGTTCTCGCCGGAGGTCAACCGCGGCATCGAGCACTGTCTGCTGGAGGTGCGTCTGCACCAGGGGCGGGCGGTCGTCCTGCCGGGCCTGGTCGCGTCGAGCGCGGACGACCCGGAGCTCCGGTCGCGCCTGTCCCAGCTGCGGGCCGCGTGGACCGCGCACCGATCCGGCGCCGCGGCCGGGTGATGCGGCTCGACGGGCGTGCTGCCGCGGCCGGGACGGCCGGGCGGCCCGGCCGGGTCTGCCCCGCGGGGACAGCGACTCTGCCCCCGCGTACCTGGCCGGGGGCCAACCGCGGCCCGTATACAGGAGGCTGAGCCGTCCTCCGCCCCGAAAGGGTCCCTCATGCACGCACGGGAAGCCGCCAGAACGCCGGACGGCGCCCGCTCCGGCCGCCGGGGCGCCGACTCCGCGCGGACGGCCCGCACCGCGGCCGTGCCGGTACGGCCGGGGGCGGGCCTTCCGTCCCCGCAGGAGGTGGCCGCCCTGCAGCGCACCGTCGGCAACGCCGCCGTGGCCCGGATGTTCGAGGAGGCCCGCCACCGGCACGCCCCGGGCTGCGGCCACCAGGAGCCGGACGGCGGCGGGACGCCCGTGCAGCGCTCCGCCGTGCACCGCGTCCTCGGATCGCCGGGCCGGCCGCTCGACGCCGGGCTGCGGGAGGAGATGGAGCAGCGGCTGCAGGCGGACTTCTCCGACGTGCGGGTGCACACCGGCACGACGGCGCAGCGTTCGGCGCAGGAGGTGGGCGCCCGCGCCTACACCTCGGGCAGCCATGTCGTCCTCGGTGCCGGAGGGGCGGACAAGCACACCCTGGCCCATGAGTTGACCCATGTGATCCAGCAGCGGAGCGGCCCGGTCCTGGGCACGGACCACGGGAACGGCCTGCGGGTCAGCGACCCGTCCGACCGCTTCGAGCGCGAGGCGGAGGCGACCGCGCGCCGGGTGATGGCGGCGCCGGTGCAGCGGGCCGTCGCCGTCCCGGACGTCCCCGGCCGTGCGGACCGTGCCCCGGGCGGGGCGGTACCGGGCGGGGCGGCCCCGGCGGTGCAGCGGGTCGTCACCGTCGCCAGGGGAACGATCAGCAGTTCGGGGGAGACCGACAAGGTCCAGTGGAATGCCGGGCGTCACAAGAACCTGCCGGAGGCGGACAGGAAGGCCATCCTGGCCGAGATCGGGAGGATGGCCGACGCGGAGGAATCCGAACACTTCACCTCGTACGAGAAGCTCATCGACGCGGCCCACGCCCGGGTGCGGGCGGCGAGCGGGCAGAACCTGGCGCCCGTGACGCCCGTCGCCGTCGCCACCGGGGCGCTCCAGCACACCTTGACGATCTCCGACGAGGAGCAGATGAAGCGCCACAAGGAAGTGCGCCGGCGGCTGTCCCTGCGCGGGGTCAGCCTCGACCTGGAGGCGTTCCGCAACCGGCAGGCGATGGTGAACCCGTTCACGTACAGCGACGTGGAGGACGGCGCCTCCTACACCATCGGCGCCGGCGGGAACTTCGTTCTCGGCAGCGTGCAGGAGGGCGACTACTCCCAGCTGTTCGACCTGGCCAGGAGCAAGTCGGGCCTCACGGAGCAGCAGTTGGCGAACCGGTTCATCAAGGCGCTGTCGGAGAGCGGCAGCAGGCCGTTCGACGATCTGCCCAAGGACGCGCAGAAGTACTGCGCCAAGATCGTGGCCATCATCCAGGGCGCCGAGTTCCGCCGGGCCGCCGCCAACCCGACCGCGGCCGTCGCGGCGTTCAACAAGGTGGTCACCGGTGAGACGGCCACGCTCCACGAAGCGATGAACACGTTCACCCTGTTCGCCAAGGCCGGCGGCGGATCGGCGGACTCGCAGTACCACCGCGCCGGCAAGGAGCCCGACGCGGAGCTCAACGCCCGCATCCTCCAGGAGTTCAGGTCACTGGCCCAGCTGGTGTCCGCGAACGGCTTCGACCCCAACGACGAGAAGCAGTTCTACACGGCCTGCGAGACCATCGCGGTCGGCTCCATGAACTCCTTCAAGTCGAACTTCAGCTACACGATGACGTGAGCGGACCGGCCCCCGGGACCCCGCAGGCGCCGAGGTGTCGGCCGTCGCCGCCGAGGCGACGACGGCCGACACCCTTGTGCGGTGGGTCAGTTGTCGTTGTTGACCTTGGTGTAGGCCGCGCTGTAGCCGGTCGGACAGTAGAGGGTGTCGCTCCCGTTGCCCATGTGCCAGGAGCCGAGGACCGTCGTCTGGTTGCCCTTGACGTTGTCGTTGTTGCAGACCAGCACCAGCTGCCAGTGGTTCTTGGTGGCGGTGGTCTGGCAGCTCACCGATCCCCAGTTCGTGCCCTGGGTGGTGCTGCAGTACGAGGTCGCCGACGCCCCCGGCGCCGCCATCACACCGGCGGCCACCAGCAGCGCCGCACCGGTTCCCAGAGCCGCAATTCGACGCATGACCTTCTCCTTCGTCGCATCTCGAACAAGCTGTGCGGTCAGCATGCCGAGGATGCGATCAGTTGTATCCACTGTCGGCGCGACTGGCCGAAACCGGCCGTTCCGCTCTCCCGGGCGGCACCTGCCGGGACCGCCGCACGCCCGGGGCGCCCGGCCGAGGGGGGAAGGTCCCGGCCGGGCGCCCGACGGTCAACCGGCTACCGCTCAGGGGCCCGTGATCGTCCAGTACACGGCGGCGTTGTTGCCACTGCCCCCGCTCTGCGCGAACCGGAACATCGGGTCGGAGCCGGCGGAGTCGTAGCCGTTGCTGCCGGCGTACGGGTTGTTCCAGTGGAGCTGCACGCGCTTGCCGTTGAGCCCGGGGTTCCCGCAGTTCTCGGCGTCGTAGATGACGTGGCCCTCGGTCCCGGTGAGGAAGCCGTTGCTCTCGGACTGCCAGCGCCCGGTGTTCCCGTCGCGCACGACGGCGTCCGGGGCCAGGCCGCTCGACCAGATGCCGTGGTCCAGCCAGGCGTTCTGCAGGCGCAGTTCGCAGCCCGTCCAGTTGACGACCGCGACCTGGGTGCTGCGCGCCGCGCTCAGCGCCTGCGCCGGCTGCTGGTCCGCGGTGGCCGCGCCGGCCGGGGCGGCCGTCGCGAACAGGGCGGCGGCGACGCCGGCCGCGGCCAGCGCCGAACGGACCAGGGACTTCCGCTGTGCCATGGAGTACTCCTCTCGTTCCCGGACCGCGTCGGTGCGGTCCTGCTGCTCGAAGCCTCGGCCGGGCCCGTCAACAGGCGGTCGACAATGCGTTGACAGGTGATGGACAAGCAGCGCGTCGTCGACCGCCCGGACCGGGCACGGCGCCTCTGACCAGGGGTGATGCGGTCGGTAAAATGCGCCGGGGGGATCGTGTGCGGGCGAAGGGGGACAGCCGGTGGGTGGTTTGCGGTTCGCGGTGCTGGGGCCGCTGCGGGGGTGGCGGGACGGCGGCGAGCTCGTGCTCGGGTCGCCGCAGCAGCGGAGCCTGCTGCTCGCGCTGCTGCTGCGGGCCAACCACCCGGTGTCGACCGGTCAGCTCGTCGACGACCTGTGGGGCGAGGAGCCGCCCGCCAAGCCCTCCGCCGTGATCCGCACCTACGTCCACCGCCTGCGCCGCGTCCTGGGGCCCGACGCGCCGACCACGCTCAGCGGGGGCTACCTGCTCGCCCTGGACCCGGGCGCGCTGGACACCCACCGCGTCGAGGAACTCCTCGACGAGGCGAAGGAGCTGCGCGCCGACGGCGAGCACGCCCACGCCGCCGGCGTGCTCCGCTCGGCGCTGGCCCTGTGGCAGGGCGAGCCGATGACCGCGCTCCCCGGCCCCTACGCCGAACGGCAGCGCGGTGAGTGGGCCGAACGCCGGGTGACCGTCCTGGAGTCCTGCCTGGAGGCCGAGATCGAGGCCGGACCGTCCGGCGAGCTCGTCGCCGAACTGACCGCCGTCGTGGCCGAACACCCGCTCAGGGAACGGTTCTCCGAACTGCTGATGCTCGCCCTCTACGGCACGGGCCGGCAGGCCGAGGCCCTGGGCGTCTTCCGCACGGCGGACCGGCGGCTGCGCGAGCAGCTCGGCGTCAGCGCGGGGCCCGGACTGCGCGAGCTGCAGCGCCGGATCCTGGTGGCCGACACCGGCCTGGTGGCGCCCGCGCGGCCCCGGCCCGCCGCCGCGACCCGCCCGCCCCACCGGCCCGGCCCGCCGTACCGGGCGGCGGTCCGGCCCACCCAGGTCCCGGCCGACCTCGCCGACTTCACCGGCCGCGAGGCGCAGACCGAGGCCCTGCGGGCCGTTCTGCTCGCCCCCCGCACCGTGCCCGTGGCCACCGTCTCCGGCCTGGGCGGCGTGGGCAAGACGGCGCTGGCCGTCCACGTCGCGCACGAGCTGGCCGCCGACTTCCCCGACGGCCAGCTCTACCTCGACCTGCACGGCGCCGACGGCCGCCCGACCCGCCCCGAGGAGGCCGTGGGCACCTTCCTGCGCTCCCTCGGCGTACCGGCGGACGCGCTGGCCCCCGGGCTCGCCGAACGCTCCGCCCAGTTCCGCTCGCTGCTCTCCGACCGGCGCGTGCTGGTCGTCCTCGACAACGCCCGGGACGCCGAACAGATCCGGCCGCTGCTGCCCGGCCGGCCCGGCTGCGCCGTGCTCGTCACCAGCCGGGCCAGGCTCGGTTCGCTGCCCAACGCGCACGTCGTCGAGCTCTCCGCCTTCGCCCGGCAGGAGGCCCTCGGCCTGCTCGGCCGGGTGATCGGCGGGCAGCGGCTGCGGGCCGAGGAGCGGACGGCCGCGGAACTCGTCCGGCTCTGCGGGCATCTCCCGCTGGCCGTGCGCATCCTCGCCGCCCGCCTCGCCTGCCGGCCGGACTGGACCATGGCCCGGCTGCTCGACAAGCTGTCCGGGAACGGGCGGCGGCTGGACGTGCTGCGCGCCGGGGACCTCGCCGTCGAACCGGCGTTCCGCTTCGGCTACGACCAGCTGACGCCCGAACAGGCCCGGGCCTTCCGGCTGTTGGCGGTGCCGGAGGTGCCGGACCTGTCGCCGGGCGCGGTCGCGGCGGTGCTCGGCCTGCCCGAGGAGGAGGCCGAGGAACTGGCCGAGTCGCTGGTCGACTGCTCGATGCTGGAGACCGCGCCACCGGACCGCTACCGGTACCACGACCTGCTGCGCGCCTTCGCCCAGCAGCTCGCCCCGGCCCCGCCGGCCGGGGCGCAGGCGGGGGCCGGCTCGCAGGCGGAGGAGGAGGAGGACTTCCCGGCTGCCGTCCTCACCCGACTGGCGGCCCACCACCACGCCGGGACCGTCGCGGCCCTCGGCCCGTCCGCCGCCCGCGCCGCCCTGCCCGGTGCCGACTCCGGTACCGGTGGCGGTGGCGGTGGCGGTGGCGGAGCCGCCTCCCGCGCCGCGGCACCGCGCCACGGCCGTGTCGACTACCACGGCATCGGCGCACTGGTCGGCCAGTACGCCGGGCTCCCCGAGCCGCCCCGGCTCGACCTGGTCGCCGAACTGCTGCTCGGCTGCAGCCTGTTGTGCGACACCGGCCAGGCCACCCGGCCGCTCGGGCACGCGGCCAAGGTTCTGCTCCGGGCCGCCCTCCGGCAGGGCGACCGCACGGCCGAGGTCAGGGCCCGGCTGGTGCTCGGACGGCTGCTCACCGAGGTCGGCTCCGAACCCGCGGCCCTCGCCGAACTGCTCAGGGCCCGCGACCTGTGCACCGCCCACGACCTGCCGGGGCCGCTGCTCGCCCTGGCCCACGCCTCACTGGCCGCCCTGTTCGTCCAGGTCGGCCGGCCGGGCGACGCGGTCGCCGGCTTCACGGCGGCGGTCTCGGCCTGGGAGAAGCTCGGCGACCGGCGCTCGGTGGCGGCCGAACTGCTCAACCTGGCCCGCGCGTTCACCGAACTCGGCCGGTTCGACGCGGCCGTCCGCGTCGTCGACCAGTCTCTGCTGATCTGCCACCGGCTCGCCGACCACGACCTCCAGGCGCTCGCCCTCGACTCGATGGGGACGATCGCCCACGACCGCGGCGAGTTCGAACAGGCCCTGCACCACCACCGCAACGCCCTGTCCCTGCTGCGGCCGGACGACCGGCGCCGTACGGGCCGTACGCTGCTGCGGCTCACCGAGTCGCTGCGCGCCGTCGGCCGCGGCGAGGAGGCCGCGGCGGCGGCCGACCGGGCGGTCGAGGTGCTGACACTCGACGGCGACCGCCGCGGACGGGGGCTGGCCCTGGCGGCGCTCGGCGACGCACTCGCCGAGCGCGGCGGGGACGGCGACGGGGACGCGGCCCGGGCCCACCGGTCGGAGGCCTACGACATCCTGGCCTCCCTCGGCTCCCCCGAGGCCAACCGGCTGCGCGCCCTGATCGGCCCGGACGGGCCCGCCGTGCGGCCCCGCCGGCAGTGGCCGTCCTGGCTGCCGGAGTGACCCGCCCAGGGCCCGGCCGGCGGCCGGCGGCTCACCTCAACGTCCACACCTGGTTGTCCGCGCCCGAGCAGGGCGCCACTCGCACCCAGTGGCCCACGCCGTCGGACGTCAGACACAGGTTGGTGTCGGCGTTGACGATCCGGTGGCCGCCCGGAACCGGCGTGATGGCCCAGACCTGGTTCCAGTTGGACGGCGGGCTCGTCCAGATCTGCACCCGGCCGCTGTCCCTGTCCTGGTCCAGCCCCTTGGTGAAGTTGCTGGAGGCGTTGCGCAGGTAGTACCGCCCCTCGTCGACCTTGTCCAGCCGCCACACCTGCGCCAGCGTGCCGTTGGCATCGAAGGTGTCGACCTGGTTGCCGTCCCAGTCCTTGGAGTAGGAGTTGTCCAGCGTGCCGCCGTTGCTGCTGATCCGCGCCAGCTCGGGCAGCGGCGCCACCGGCTGCCGGGTGGGCTGCGTCGGCGTCGCGGACGGCGTGGGCGTGGCCGTTTCGCCGGGGTCCGGCCGGCCCGGGGCGGTGGGGGTCGGCGCGGGCGCGGCGGGGTTCTCCCCGGTGGTGGAGGCCGGGGCCGGGAGCGGGGCGGAGCCGCGGGTGGGCACGGCGGCGGCCGGGGCGAAGGGGCTCCGGGTGGTCGGCGCGGGGGCGGCCGGGGCGGGGGCGGGACTCTCGCCCGTGCCCGGCACGGCCGGCGGGGGCGGGAGCGGGAGCGCCGCCGGGGCGGACGGCTGTCCGGTGAGCGGGCTGCCGGCCTCCACGAACGCGGCGGCGTCCGGCCGGGCGGGGCCGTCCGTGGGCCCGGCGACGGCGGCGGTGTCCTGCGGCGCGCCGTCCCGGCCGGGCCGGACCACCGTCGCCCCGGCGGCCCCGGCCACGCAGAGCAGGATCAGCGCCGTCACCCCGGCCAGTGCCCGCAGGCGGCGCCCGACCCGGTGGGCGCCTCCGGTCCGCGGGGCACGTCCGGTTCGTGGGGCGCGCGCCGCGACCGGCCGGGGACCGGTCCTGCTCCCCGTCCAGGACGGGGACGGGGACGGCGCCGCCTCCACCGCGGCGAGAGCGCGGCGTGCGGCGGTGGCCATCGTCGCCGCGTCGGGCCAGCGCTCACCGGGTTCCTTGGCCATCGCCCGCTCGACGAGCGCCCGCACCGGCGCGGGCACCTCCCCGGGAAGCGGCGGCACCGGCTCCGTCAGGTGCTTGAGGATCACTTCGAGGGCGGTCTCCCCCTCGTACGGGAGCCGGCCGGCGAGACACTCGTAGAGGACCACGCCGAGCGCGTAGAGGTCGGCCGAGGCGGTGACCGTCCCGGTGGACGCCTGTTCCGGTGCCTGATAGGCGGCGGTGCCCAGCACCATCCCCGGGACGGTCGTCCGGGCGTCGCAGTCGGGCCGGGCGATGCCGAAGTCCGCGATCACCGTACGGTCGCCGCGGACCATCAGGTTGGCCGGTTTGATGTCCCGGTGGACCACCCCGGACCCGTGCGCGGCCTCCAGCGCCTCCAGCACCTGCAGGGCCAGCTCCAGGACCTCCGCCACCGGCAGGGCTCCGCGGCGCTCCAGGACGGCGCTCAGCGGCTGCCCTTCGATCAGCTCCATGACCAGATAGCCGACCGGGCGCCGCCCGTTCGCGGCGCCGGGCCCCGCGCCGGGCCCGCGGTCGTCGCCAAGCCCGTGGCCGGGCCCGCGGTCGTGGTCGTGGTCGTGGCCGGGCCCGCGATCGTGCCCGTAGTCGTACACGCCGACGATGCCCGGGTGCCGCAGCCGGGCCATGACCCGGGCCTCGGCGTGGAAGCGCTCGGCGAAGCCGGGCTCGTCCAGCAGGGCGGGCTTCACCACCTTGACCGCCACCCGGCGGCCGAGGACCTCGTCCTCGGCGAGCCACACATCGCCCATCGACCCGCCGCCCAGCCAGTCCACCAGTCGGTAGCGGTCGGCGAGCACGGTGCCGCGCATGCATCCCCCTGAATCGAGCCCGAGGACCGGAGCGGATCCGGGGACCGGCCCGGTTCCCGGGCGCGCCCTGGTCCGGGCGCACTCCGAGGATCATGACACCGGCAAGTCAACTACTGAATTCCCATCATATGAACCGCTCTCGGCTCGGGCCATCACCGGCCCCCGCCCCCGGCGGGCCGGCGGCGGGCCCGGTCTCCTCCGGCGGCGTGCGGGGCGCCCGATTCGTCGTTCGTCCACCGACGGTGCTGCCCCGGGGGCGTCTCCGCCCAGGTCGCAGGCAGCCGACCGTGCACGGACGGCCTCCGGTCCACGGCCCGGTGAACCGCCCCGCCCGGCACCGCGAACAGGCGGCGGATCCGGCGGGCCTCTACGGACTTCCGCGGGTTCTGCGAACTTCAGTGGGCGGTTCCGGTGCGAATGCTGACGCACCGCCGCATAGCGTTCCGGGGTTTGCCCCTCCCCCAGGGGAAGGCGGCACAGTGGCGGGCGTGCAGGAGAACGTGATCACCATCGGCGAACTCGCCGCCCGGACCAGGCTCAGCCTCAAGGCCCTGCGGCTCTACGACGAGCGGGGGCTGCTGCCGCCCGCCCTGGTCGACGCGCGCACCGGAGTGCGCCGCTACGGCCCGGCGCAGGTCGAGCGGGCCCGGCGGATCGCGCTGCTGCGCGCCGCCGGGCTGCCGCTGGCGCGGATCGCGGCCGTACTGGACGCGGCCGTGCCGGACCCCGACGCGGACGCCGACGGCAACGCGGGCGAGCGGGAGCTGCTGGCGTACTGGCGGGAGCGGGAGGCCGAGCACGCGGCCCGCCGGGAGGCGGTGGGCTACGCCCGGGAAGTTCTGAGCGGAAGGAGCACCACCGTGTTCGAGATCGTCGAGCGCGACATACCCGAGCAGCGGGTCCTGTTCGTGCGCCGGCACGTGGACGCCGCCGCGCTGCCCGGCTTCCTCGCCGAGGCCGGCGAGCTGCTGCTCGGCCGGCTGCGGGAGGTCGGCGCGTGCCTGTCCGGACCGCTGTTCGCGGTGTACCACGGCCTGGTGGGCGAGGACTGCGACGCCCTGGTCGAGGTCTGCGCCCCCACCCCGAACGACGTCGGGCCGCACGGCCCGTTCGCGGTGCGCATCGAACCCGCGCACCGCGAGGCGTACACCGCCCTGACCCGGCGGGGCTTCACCGCGATGGCCGCCGCCCACGACGCGGTGGGCGCCTGGGCCGCCGCCCGCGGGTACGGGCGGGGCGGGCCGAACCGGGAGGTGTACCACCCGAACCGGGCGACCGCCGGACCGCAGGAGCACGTCGTGGACGTCGCCGTGCCGCTGGCCGCGGGCCGGTAGCCCGCGACCCCCAGCCGGGGGTTGACGGCGAGCCGACGCGGGGCCCGCCGCGGCCCGCCGAGGATGACGCACCGGGGTCGCCCCCGTACGGACGGGCACCGCCCGGGTGTGGAATGGGCCACAGTTGCGGGGCTGTCGGGGGTCGCGGGTGAGAAGGGTCACGCCCGGAGCGCATTCGCGGCCCGCGGCGGCGCCCGCCCCCGGCAGAACTGGGCGGGCGCCGTTCCGGCACGGGCGAAGGGCCCGTCCGCTTCGGGACCTTGGTCGTGAATCCCCTCGACCTTCGGCCCGGTGGCGGCCCCGCGGGACCGGGGCAACCGTGGACGGTCGCCCGTTGTGACCGGGCGATGGCGCCGTCCGAGGTGGGCGGCGTCTTCCCCTGCCGTCTACCCGGCGCACGGTGCGCAGTGCGTGCCGTACGCTCCGGAGGACCCCAAGCACATGTCCCAGACCATCGACAACGCCCCGTATACCGCGTTCCACCGCAGGCTGGCCCTGGCCTGTTCGGGCGGACCCCTGCTCGACGGCTACATCCTGAGCATCGTCGGCGTCGCCCTGATCGGGATGCGCCCGGACCTCGGGCTCTCCACCGCCGAGGTCAGCCTGATCGGCGCCGCCGCACTGGTCGGCATGTTCGTCGGCGGCGCGCTCTTCGGCGTGCTGACCGACAAGATCGGCCGGGAGGTGATGTACACCGCCGACCTGCTCGTGATGGTCGCCTGCTCGGTGCTCTCCTTCTGGGTGGACGCGGTGTGGGCGATCGCCGTGCTGCGCTTCGTGCTCGGCATGGCCGTGGCCGCCGACTACCCCATCGCCACCTCGCTGCTCGCCGAGTGGCTGCCCGCCAAGAAGCGCGGCCGCCTGCTCGGGCAGCAGATCGTCGCCTGGTACGCCGGCTCGGTGCTCGCCTACGTGGTGGGCTACCTGTTCCTGGAGCTGGCCGGGCCGGGCAGCTGGCGGTGGATGCTGGCGAGCTCCACGGTGCTGTGCGTGGTGTTCCTGGTGATCCGGCGCGGCTCGCCGGAGTCCCCGCGCTGGCTCGCCGCCAACGGGCGGGTCGGTGACGCGGTGCGCGTGGTCGAGAAGCACCTCGGGGTCCGGGTCGACGGCCGCGAGCTGATGCCCGATCCGGCCGAACGCGGCCGCCCCGCCGGGCTGCGCCTGCTGATGACCCAGCCCTACCGGCGCCGCACCCTGTTCTGCGGCCTGTTCTTCATGTGCCAGGTCGGCCCGCTGTTCGCGATGCTCACCTTCGGCCCGCAGATCCTCTCCTCCTTCGGCATGCCGGGCGGCACCGTGATGGAGACCCTCGGCACCGGCCTGATCAGCCTGGTCTTCCTGCTCGGCTGCTACCCGGCGCTGCGCCTGATCGACACCCGCGGCCGGCGGCCCGTCATCATCTGGTCCTTCGCGCTGATGACCGTCCCGCTGGCGCTGCTGGGCGTGTGGCCCACCGCCCCGGCCGCCGTCGCGCTCACCGCGCTGTGCGCGTACGCCTTCCTGTGCGGCGGGCCGAACGTGCTCGACTGGACGTACCCCAACGAGCTGTTCCCCACCGAGATCCGCGCCACCGCCGTGGGCGTCGCCACCTCGGTCAGCCGGATCGGCGCGGCCGTCGGCACCTACCTGCTGCCGCTGTCGCTGACCGGGCTCGGCACCGGCCCGACCATGCTGATCGCCGCCGGGACCACCGCCGTCGGCCTGCTGGTCTGCGTCCTGTGGGCCGAGGAGACCCGCGGCACCGCGCTCGGCGCCTCCCCCGCGGCCGCCGCCGGCGCCTCCGGCTCCGCCCCGCGTTCGGCCCGGGCCGCCGTCCCGGCCCAGCGGGTCCCGCAGACGGCTCGCTGACGGCCCCGCTGCGCACGGCCCCCGCGCACCGCTTCGACGGCGCCGCCCGGTTCCCCCGGGCGGCGCCGTCGGGCGTTACGGGGCGCCGACTCCCTTTTCCCGCACCACCGACGGCGCCCGCCCGACTCGCACCGGCGGCACCGACCGCACCGACCGCACCGTCATGAGCCGCCGGCCCCCGCGCCCCGAAGGCGTTCCAGGGTGGCGTGGTAGGCCCGCCACAGGGGGCGCGGGCCGCACCAGTAGTGGGGCGGCAGGAGGTCGTCGCGCTCCACGTCGGCGGGCAACCGGCCGGTGACGGGTGTGACCACGCGTCCGCGGTGGTGGGCGAGGTAGGTCCAGAAGCCGACGGCGAGCGGTGCGGCGGCCACGCCCGCGGGGACCGGCCAGGTCTCGCCGGTCCGCGGGTGCCGCGGCACCACGGCGATGTCCGGGAGCGGGCCGGGGCGGGGCCGGGGCAGGGCCGGTCCGACGGAGAACCCTTGCAAGTCCCTGCGTGCGCAACTATTGTTTGCGAATGTAAATGCAGCTGCAAAAGTTGCACACCAGCCCTTGATTCGCCTCCGCGTCCTGGCGCCGACCCGACCCACCGGGAGTCCGACATGAGCACCTCTCTCTTCGCCCCGCTCACCCTGCGGTCGCTGACCGTCCCCAACCGCATCTGGATGCCGGCGATGTGCCAGTACAGCGCCGCCCCGAACGGGGACGCGGCCGGCGTGCCCACCGACTGGCACTTCACCCACCTCGCGGCCCGCGCCGCCGGCGGCACCGGGCTGATCATCACGGAGGCCACCGCGGTCAGCCCCGAAGGACGCATCAGCCCGTACGACCTCGGCATCTGGAACGACGAGCAGGTCACCGCCTTCCGCCGGATCACCGACTTCCTGAAGAGCCAGGGCACCGTCCCCGCCATCCAGCTCGCCCACGCCGGGCGCAAGGCCTCCACCGAGCGCACCTGGATCGACCGCGGACGCCCCGTCACCCCGGACGAGGAGCACGGCTGGACCCCGGTCGGCCCCAGCGCCGACGCCTTCTCCCCCGCCCACACCACCCCGGACGAGCTGACCGAGGAGCAGATCGGCGAGATCGTGCGGCAGTTCGCCGACGCCGCCCGGCGCGCGCTCGACGCCGGCTTCCAGGTCGCCGAGGTCCACGGCGCCCACGGCTACCTGATCCACCAGTTCCTCTCCCCCGCGTCCAACCACCGCACCGACGGCTACGGCGGCTCCTACGAGGGCCGCATCCGCTTCGCGCTGGAGGTCGTCGACGCCGTCCGCTCGGTGTGGCCCGAGGACCTGCCGGTCTTCTTCCGCGTCTCCGCGACCGACTGGCTCACCGAGAACCCGCAGGACGGCCGCGAGGGCTGGACCTCGCAGGACACCGTCCGCCTCGCCAAGGAGCTCCGGGCCCACGGCGTCGACCTGCTCGACGTCTCCACCGGCGGCCTCGTCCCCGACGCCCGGATCGAGGCCGGGCCCGGCTTCCAGGTGCCCTTCGCCGAGGCCGTGCGCCGCGAGACCGACCTGCCGGTGGCGGCCGTCGGCCTGATCACCGACCCCGCGCAGGCCCAGGCCGTCCTCACCGAGGGCCGCGCCGACGCCGTCCTGCTCGGCCGCGAACTGCTGCGCGACCCCTACTGGGCCCGCCACGCCGCCGCCGCCCTCGGCGGCGAGGTCGCCACCCCCGCCCCGTACCACCGCGCCTGACGCCCGCATGCGGGTGGGGCGGGGAGCCGATCCGGCCGACTCCCCGCCCCGCGCGTGCACCGGGGGCTGCTCAGGCCCCCTGTCGCCCCGAGTCGTCGGCGCCTTCGTCATCCACGGCCGTGGCGTCGCTCAAGTCCTCCACCCGCACCGGCCGTTGGCCGTCGAACACGACCGCGAGGCCGTAGGGGTCGCAGATCGGCAGCCGACCCTCTGCGAAACGCAGGTGCCACTCGTCGAGGTAGAAGTCGAGCTGCGGGCAGTCCAGTGGGAAGTCCGCGACGGGCAGGCCGCGGTAGGGCCGCGACTGCGCTTCGGTGAGGCCGAAGAAGGCCGGGTCGGCCTCCACCTGCTCGCACACGAAGCGGATCCCCGTCCCGATGTAGTGGTCGACCCTGCCGAGCACCTCGCCGACCAGGGGAAGATCGACCCGGTCGAGGTCGTCGGTGCCTTCGAGCAGGATGGTGGCCTCGACGGGGGCACCGTACAGCGCGCTCCTCGGCGCCCGGGCCACGCTCCAGACCCTCAGCCCATCGGGCCCCTGATCGGGGAACAGCTGCCCGATGCCGCTGCGGAAGACGGTCGAGGACATGGCTGCTCCATCTCGCGAAACCCGGGAACGGACGGACAACGTTACCCCGGCGCAGCGCGGGCCCGTCCGGTCGGGTGCGTGGTCCACAGGAAATCTTTCGGCTCCAGTAGCGCACGATGATGCCATTTCAGGGGGTCCTGGCCGCAAATCTTCCTGTGGAGGTGGGGCTGCGTGGCGACTTGAGTTGGAGTGCGTTCCAAGTTCTACGGTTTCCTCCGAGGTCGCCGCCGCCGTGGTCGGCGCCGGGAAACGGGAGAGGAGCAGCGCAGATGAGCATGTCCGCGAGTGAGGCCGAGGTCCGCCGGGAGCGCTTCGCGCACGGGGCCGAGGTGCTCGACCGGATCGACGGCGAGGCCGGGCGGCGGGTGGTGGAGTCGCTGGGCGAGGTGAGCCCCGAGCTCGGGCACCAGGTGGTCGCCTGGGGGTTCGGGGAGATCTACAGCCGTCCCGGACTGGCGCCGCGCGAGCGGCAGTTGGTCACCCTGGGCATGCTCACCGCGCTCGGCGGGTGCGAGCCGCAGCTGGAGGTCCACGTCAACGCCTCGCTGAACGTCGGGCTGACGCCGCAGGAGATCGTCGAGGCGCTGCTGCACTCCGCCGTCTACTGCGGGTTCCCGAAGGCGCTGAACGCGACCTTCGTCGCCAAGAAGGTGTTCGGCGAGCGCGGCCTCCTGCCGGTCGTGACGGACGGGCAGGAGGACCGGTCGGTCGGCTGAGCGGCAGTCGGGCCCGTCGGCGGGTCAGGCCGCGGCCGGTGGTGCTTCCTCGGGCAGCAGGTGCCGGCCGAGGTGCGCCGTGAGGAACGCGGCAATCGTCTCCGCATCGGTGGACTCCGCCGGCAGGTCACCCGGGCGGGGCTGCAGCCGGGGCGTCAGTCCCCCGGCCGCCGCAGCAGCCACCGGTGGATCAGGGCCGCCGTGCCGGCCCCGACGGCCAGGACCGCCGTGTCGGCCCCTTCGAGCACGGCCGGGTCCTGCCCGTGGTGCTGGTACACCCCGGACAGCAGGGCCCTGGCGGCCAGGGCCGCCACCGCCCCGCCGCCGGTGGCCAGGAGGGCCTCGACCTGGCCGGTGCGCCGGGACACCGGCTCAGAACCCGGTCAGGGTCGTCTTCCCGATCGCCGCACCGGACTCCTGGAGGCGGTGGGCCGCCCGGAGGTTGGCGGCGTTGACGGGGCCGAGGTCGCGGGTGGCGGTGGTGGTCAGGACGCCCGCGTCCACCAGGCGCGCGACCCGGTCGAGGATCCGGTGCTGCACCGCCTGGTCGGCAGTGGCGTGCAGGGAGCGGGTGAACATGAACTCCCAGTGGAAGGAGATGCTCTTGCCCTTGAGGACGCCGATGTCCAGGGAGTCGAAGTCGTCGATGGCGACGATGCCGCCGAAGGGGTTCAGGGCCTCGGCGTAGGCGGCGAGGTTGCGGTCGGTGGCGACGGTGCTGAAGACGTGGTCGAGGCCGCCGGGGGCGGCCTTCGCCAGTTGCGGGCCGAGCGGGCGCGTGTGGTCGATCACGTGGTCGGCGCCCATGCGGCGGGCGAAGTCGGCCGACTCCGGGCGGGACGCGGTGCCGATCACGGTCAGGCCGGTGAGGGCGCGGGCGAGCTGGGTGACGAGGGAGCCGACGCCGCCCGCGGCGGCGGTCACCAGCAGGGTGCCGCCCTGCTCCGGGCCGCCGGTGCCCAGGCCGAGGCGTTCGAAGAGGCCCTCCCAGGCGGTCAGCGCGGTCAGCGGCAGCGCGGCGGCCCCGGCGTGGGAGAGGGTGGCCGGCTTGTGGCCGACCAGGCGCTCGTCCACCGCGTGGTAGCGGGAGTTGGTGCCGGGCCGCTCCAGGGCGCCGGCGTAGTACACCTCGTCGCCGACCTCGAACAGTTCCGTCTGCGGGCCGACCGCGACCACGGTGCCGGACGCGTCCCAGCCCAGCACCCGCGGCTCGCCGCCCGGGTCGGCGTTCTGCCGGACCTTGTGGTCCACCGGGTTGACGGCCACCGCCTCCACCCGCACGAGCAGGTCGCGCGGGCCCGGCCGGGGCACCGGCAGCTCGACGTCGAGCAGGCTCTGCGGGTCGTCGACCGGCAGGCTCCTGCGGTAGGCGACGGCGGGCATCGTCGCGGGGATCGCGGTCGCCCCGGGGGTCGTGGTCGTCTCGGGCATCAGGGGTCTCCTCGTCGGAAGGGATGGGCGGCGCACCGCCGTCCGGGCACGTCGGCGACGGTATGCGAGGGGTGGTGGTTACCCGCAAGGACCATTGGTACCCATCGGGTACCGAAGCAGTACCCGATGGGTACCATCGGCGGGTGACGACGACCCGTACGACGAGGACCCACGCCCCCGACTGCACCGACCCCAGGTCCGTCTACGCCGCGGCCTGCCCCTGTCGCGACATGCTCGACCTGCTGGCCAACAAGTGGAGCGCCCTCGCGCTGGGTGCCCTGGAGGACGGCCCGCAACGCTTCGGCGCGCTGCGCACCCGCCTGCAGGGCGTCAGCCCCAAGGTGCTCACCCAGACGCTGCGCCGGCTGGAGGAGCACGGTCTGGTCGACCGCGAGATCCACGCCGAGGTCCCCCCGCGGGTCGAGTACAGCCTCACCGCGCTGGGCGCGGACGCCTGCGTCCCGCTGGCGCATCTGCGCACCTGGGTGGAGCACAACATCGACCGCTTCCCCGGCCCCGCCTGAGCCCGGCCCGCCCGAAAGGCCCCGGGGCGAAACGCGCGTGCGCCCGCGTCGGGGCGTCTGCCATCCTCGGGCGCATGCCAGCCCGCAACCGCCGACTGCCGCGCGATCTGTCGTGGCCGCTCACCCCGACCGACATCCGCGCCGTCCTCGGCGCGCAGGAGGCGGAGGCCGCCCACCTGGAGTTCGGCAACCGCCCGTGGGAGGACGGGACCGCGCTGCACGTCGAGTGGGTGCCGGGCCTGTCCGCCGACCACGGCGGCGGCATCCGCCCCCGATGGTGGTCCCCGGTGCGGATCGGGGTCGCCCCGCTCCCGGCCTCCGAACGGGCCGCGGCCCGGCACGTCCTGCGGCAGAGCGCGCTTCCCGAACTCGCGGCCTGGATCGACGCCGCCCGCCGGGCACCGCAGACCTGGACCCTGTCCCGGCACAGTCGCTCCTGGCGGCCCGAAGGCAGCGGCACCGCCCACCGCGACGACCTCCGGCCCTATTCCTGAACCGGGCTCGGCGAGGGACGGGAACCGCCCTTCGCCCGGTCGGGCCGCACCCGCGGCTGCCGTCCCGGATCACGGCCGGTGCCGAGGCCCTGGCTACGGTGGCGGGATGAACGGATCGACGACGACGGGCAGCGGTACCACCGGCTCGGCCCATCCCGACGCACTGCTGCCTCTCCTGGCCGCCGACGAGGAGGTCGTCGCGTTCTTCGCCCGGGTCGCGGACCTCGACGCGACGAACCCGGCCGAACACGAGCTGGAGGACGGCGTCCGTCTGGCCTCCGGGGCCCGGCTGGAGCAGTTCGCGCGGGCGGGCACAGGAGACGCGTTCTGCTTCGTCGGCGAGGGCGGCGAGGAACGCCCGGTGGTGTACGTGAGCCTCGACGGCGAGGCCGGCCCGCTCGCCCTCGGACTGCGGGAGCTGGTGGAACTGTGCCTCGTGGCACCGTGGTGGCGGGACGCCCCCGGTCGGACGGCCGAAGAACTCCGGACCGTCGCCGATGAGTACCGGGAGGACCTGCCCGACCTCGACCGGCGACGCGACCGCGCGGCCCGGGCGCTTGGTCTTGAACCCGCCGCGCTGCCCACCGAGGCGGCGGCACTCGCCCGGCTCACCGAGCTGTCCCGGGGGCCGGTCGCGACGACCTGCCTCGTCGTCGGACACGAGGGTGATCCGCTCGACCCCATCTTCGGTACCGACCGATCCTGACTCCGTCCGGCCCCGGAGGCGGGTGACGAGGCGGCACGAGGACGGCGGCGGTGGCGGCGCCGGCCAGGCCGAACGTGCCCGTCGGCGAATTCCTCATGACCGGATCACGACGCCCGTACGGGCCGCCCGATGACATGCCGTGGACAGGACAGGTCGCCCGAGCGAGGATGGCCCTGCCCCGTCGTCGTCCGTGTCCGTACGGCCGTTCGGGCGGCGGGGCCGAGCGCGCCCGGGGGCGCGGCGAAGGGCGGCAGTACCGGTGCGCCACCGCGGCGTCCGGTCCACCGGAGGGGCGGGGAGTGGAGTTCAGGATCCTGGGGGCGCTGGAGGTTCGGGCCCCGGACTCCACCGTGCTCGCCGTCGGCGGGCGCCGCCAACAGGCGTTGCTGGCCGCACTGGTGGCCCATGCCGGGCGGACGGTGTCGGTGTCCCGGCTGGTCGACGCGGTCTGGGACGAGGAGCCGCCGGCCACGGCCGACCGCCAGGTCAGGAACATGGTCGGCCTGTTGCGCCGGGCGCTCGCCCCCGCCCCGGGGCAGGTCCCGCCGATCCGCACCGACGGACCCGGCTACCTCCTGGACGGGCCCGAAGTCCGGGTGGACGCGCTGGAGTTCGTGGCCCTGGTGGAGTCCGCCGCCGCGGCGGGCGCCGATCAGGCCGCCCGGCTGCGCGGCGCGCTGGCGCTGTGGCGCGGCCCGGCACTGGACGGACTGCCGGGCCGGGCGCTGGCCGCGGTCGCGGCCGGTCTGGAGGAACGGCGGATGTCCGCCCTGGAGCGGCTCTACGAACTGGAGCTGGCAGCCGGGCGGCCCGACCGGATCGTCTCCGAACTCACCGCCCTGGTCGCCGAGTTCCCGATCCGCGACGGCCTGGTGCGACACCTGCTGACGGCCCTGTCCCGCTCCGGCCGGCACGCCGAGGGCCTGGAGGCCTACCGCCGCTACGCCGGGCACCTCGCGCAGGAGCTGGGCCTGGACCCGTCCCCCGAACTGCGCTCGCTCCAGCGCGAACTGCTGGGCGCGGCAGGACCGCTCGCACCCCACCGGCCCGTTCCGGCGCCCCCGCCCTCGGCGCCGCCCCGCCTCCGCCCCGCCCAACTCCCCTGGGAGTTGCCGTCCTTCGTCGGCCGCGACACCCCTCTGCGCGCCATGGAACGCCACCTGGCCGGGGCCGGCGGGCCCGACAGCCCCGAGCACCCCAGCAGCCGCGACGGCAGCGGCGACGGCGGCCCGGCCCCGACGGCCATCACCGTGATCACCGGCATCGCCGGCGGCGGCAAGTCGGCCCTGGCCGTGCGCTGGTCGCAGCGCGCCCGGGACCGGTTCCCCGACGGCCAGCTCTTCGCCGACCTGCGCGGCTGGTCGCCGGCCGGCCCGCAGGAGCCGCACGCCGTCCTCGCCGCCTTCCTGCGGGCCCTCGGCGTACCGGCCGAGGAGGTCCCGGGCCGGCTCGACGAGGCGGCCGCGCTCTACCGCTCCGTCCTGGCCGACCGCCGGGTCCTGATCGTCCTGGACAACGCCCTCGACGCCGAGCAGGTCCGCCCGCTGCTGCCCGGCACCGGGGGCTGCGCGGTCGTCGTGACCAGCCGCGACCGGCTCACCGGGCTCGTCGTGCGCGAGGGCGCCCACCGGATAGAGCTGGCGGACTTCAGCCCGGCCGAGGGGCGGGCGCTGGTGCACCGGGTGCTCGGGGCCGAACGCGTCGAGGACCGGGAGCACGCCGTCACCCGGCTGCTCGACGCCTGCGGCCACCTCCCGCTGGCCGTCGGCCTCGCCGTCGCCCGGTTGCGCGACCGCCCGCACCACGACCTCGCCGACTTCGCCGCCGAACTCGCCGCCGCGGGCACCCGCCTGGACGTCCTCGAAGCGGACGCCGACGACCCGTCCGCCCGCCTGCGCACGGTGTTCGCGCTGTCCTACCGCGCGCTCGACGCACCCGCCGCACGCCTGCTGCGGCTGCTCGCGGCCAGCCCCGCCGTCGACCTCTCGGCACCGGTCGCCGAGGCGGTCGGCGGGCTGGACGGCGTGCAGAGCGCACGGATCCTGCGCCGGCTGGCCAACGTCCACCTCCTCGCCGAGCACTCCGCCGGCCGCTACCGCTTCCACGACCTGGTCCGGCTGTTCGCCGCCGAGCGGGCCGCGCTGCAGGAGAGCGAGCACTCCCGCGGCCTCGCCCGGCGCCGCTGGTACGCCTGGTGCCTGCGGCACGCCTGGGCCGCCGCCCGGCTGCTGCTCCCCGGACGGCCCCGGGTGGCGCTGCCGCCACCGCCCGGGGACCTGCCCACCACGGCCTTCGCCGGAGCGGACTTCACCGGGGCTGCCTTCACCGGGGCGGACGAGGCCATGCGGTGGTGCGAGGGGCAGCGCGCCAACCTGCTCGCCACCCCCGGCCACGCCTACGAGCACGGGGACGACGAAACCGCCTGGAAACTCCCCTCGCTGCTGTGGATCCACCTCCACCGCAGCGGCCGGCACGCCGAACGGCTGGCCCTCGGCCGCACCGCGGTGGCCGCGGCCCGGCGCCTCGCGGACCCGCTCGCCGAGGGCCGCGCCCTCAACGACCAGGGACACGCCTGGAGCACCGTGGGCGACCTCGACCGGGCCCGCCGGCACTACGAGCAGGCCCTCGACCTGGTCCGCACCGCCGCCGCCCCGGCCGCCGAGGGTCAGGTGCTGGCCAACCTCGGCGCGCTCCACTTCTTCTCCCGCGACTACGCCGGAGCGGCCCGCCACTACGAGGGCGCCCTGCTGCTGCTCCCCGCCGACGGGCCGGACGCCGACCGGTGGACGATCCGCCTGTGCGAGACCAGCCTGGCCTCGGTCCACGCCTTCCTCGGCCGGTACGAGGCCGCGCAGGCCCTGGCCGAACGGCTGCTCGCACCCGGGATGGGCCTGCACGACACCGTCCTGGGGTGCTCGCTGCACAACGTCCTGGGCCTCGCCCGCTACGCCGCCGGACGGCCCGACGAGGCGCTGCGCCACTTCGCGCGGTCCCTGTCCGTCGGCCGGAACATCGCCGGGTTCACCGACCAGCGGGCCAACTCCCTGGCCGGACTGGCCGCCGCCCAGCAGGCACTGGGCCGCCCGGCCGCCGCCCGGCGCTCCTGGGCCGCCGCCCTCGACCTGTACCGGGAGCTCCCCGAGCACTACCGCGGCCCGGTCGCCCTCCTGACCTCCCTCGGCTTCACCCCGCCCGAGCTCCCCTGACCCGCCGCCGGCCGGCCGCGAAGGGTCATCCGGCTGCGCGCGGGTCGGGCCGTTCCGGGTCGGCGGCCGGGCCGGGCAGGGCGAGGGTCGCCCGCAGGCCGCCGGCCGGGTCGGGGGCGAGGTGGAGTTCGCCGTGGTGGGCCTCGGCGACGGCGGCGACGATCGCCAGGCCCAGGCCGTGGCCGCGGCGGGCCGGGTCGGTCTCGGCGGTGCGCCCGCGTCCGCGCAGGAACGGTTCGGTGAAGGTGGCCACGGCCTCCTCCGTCAGCCGCGGGCCGGTGTTGGTGACGGTCAGGTGCACCCGGCCGGGCCGTTCGGGGTCGGCTCCGGTGGCGACGGTGACCCGCCCGCCGGCGCCGGGCGGCAGGTTGTGCCGCAGCGCGTTGTGCAGCAGGTTGACGGCCGCCTGGCGCAGCAGGACGGGGTTGCCGGTGGTCGGGGCGGGGCGCAGGTCGGCGGCGAGGGTGACGCCGAAGGCCTCGGCCTCGTCGCGGACGGCGGCCAGCGCCTCTCCGGTGGCGGCGGCGAGGTCGGTGGGGGCGAGGTCGGGCGGGGCGTGGCCGAGGTCGGCGAGCTGGAGCAGGGCCTCGCTGATCTCGATGCCGCGCTGGTTGGTGTCCTGGAGGCGGGTGACGAGGCGGCCCCAGTCCTGGCCGGCCGGGTCGGCGGCGGCGACCTGGAGCATGGTGCGGGTGATCGCCAGCGGGGTGCGCAGTTCGTGGGAGGCGTTGGCGGCGAAGCGCTGCTGGGCCTCGAAGGAGCGCTGGAGGCGCGCGAGCATCTCGTCGAAGGCGTCGGAGAGGTCGGTGAACTCGTCGCGCGGCCCGGTGAGGGCGATGCGGTGTTCCAGGGCCCCGCTCGCGGCGCGGTGGGCGGCGCGGGTGATGTCCTGCAGCGGGCGCAGCACCCGGCCGGCGATCAGCCAGCCGCCGATCAGGCCGACGGCGGTCAGCAGGGCCAGGGCGTAGCCGCTGGCCCTGAGCAGCGAGTCCAGGATCTCCTGGCGGGAGGGGGCGTCGGAGCGGTAGCGCGGGTTGGAGGAGGTGAGGGGGTAGTTGGGGACGTAGCGCATGCCGACGTAGACCACGGCGAGGGAGAGGAGGCCGGCGGTGACGGCGAAGAGGGTGTAGCTGAGGGTCAGGCGCATCCGGGCGGTCAGGCGGCGCGGGCGGTTTCCGGTGCGGCGTCCGCCCGTGCGGGGCCCGGGGTCGGAGGGGTCGGGGCCGGGGTCGGGGTTCACCGCGGGGTGCCTTCCTGGCCGGGGTCGGTGGAGGGGTCGGTGAGGCGGTAGCCCACGCCCGGCACGGTCTGGATCACCCACGGGTCGCCGAGGCGTTTGCGCAGACCGGAGATGGTGATGCGGACGGCGTTGGTGAAGGGGTCGGCGTTCTCGTCCCAGGCGCGTTCCAGCAGGTCCTCGGCGCTGATGACGCCGCCGTGCGCCGCCATCAGAACCTCCAGGACGGCGAACTGCTTGCGGGACAGGCCCACGTAGCGGCCGTCCCGGTAGACCTCCCGGCGGAAGGGGTCCAGGCGCAGCCCGGCGTACTCCAGGACGGGCGGGGCGGCCTGGGCCGGGCGGCGGGCCAGCGAGCGCAGCCGTACGACGAGTTCGGCGAGGTCGAAGGGCTTGGTGAGGTAGTCGTCGGCGCCGAGTTCGAAGCCGGCGACCTTCTCGTTCAGGCGGGCGGCGGCGGTGAGCATCAGGACCCGGCAGCCGAGGCCGCCGCGGACGATGCTGCGGCAGACGTCGTCGCCGTGGGTGCCGGGGATGTCGCGGTCGAGGACGACGACGTCGTAGCTGTGGACGGCCAGGCGCTCCAGCGCCGCGTCGCCGTCGGTGACGATGTCGCAGGCGATCGCCTCCAGCCGCAGGCCCGCCTGGACCGCCTCCGCGAGGTAGATCTCGTCCTCCACCACCAGGACCCGCACGTGCTGTTCTCCCTGCTCTTCGCTGTTCGTACCCATTGGACCCGATGGGACCTATCGAAAACGTATCGGCCTGCGCAGACGTCCTCGCAACACCGGTTCTCCTCCAATGGTCCGGCAACGGACGAGCAACACCGGGAGGCAGGAATGGACACGACGGACACCCCGACGGAGACGGGGACCGGCACGGGCACGGCGGCGCGCGGCGGACGGCGGCGGCTGGCCGCGGGCGCCGCCGCGACGGCGGTGCTGACCCTGGCCGGGGCGTGCGCCGCCGCCGACCCGCCGGGCACCGAGGCCGTCCTGCGCACCCTGGCGGCCACCGTCACCGCCCAGCCCGTCACCGCCTCGCCCGCCACGACGCAGGCGTCGGCGGAGGCGGAGGGGGAGATACCCGACGGCCGGACGCTGACCCCCTCCGACACCGGCTCCCCCGCCGTGGGCAACCTGGACGGGCCGCTGCGCGAGGCCCTGCAGCGGGCGGCCGTCGACGCCCGGGCCCAGGGCATCGAGATGACCGTCACCTCCGGCTGGCGCAGCAAGGCCTACCAGCAGCGGCTGCTGGACCGGGGGGTGGTCAAGTACGGGAGCCTGGAGCAGGCCCGGAAGTTCGTCAACACCCCGGAGAAGTCCGCGCACGTCTCCGGCAAGGCGGTGGACGTCGGCCCGACCAGCGCCGACTACTGGCTGATCCAGAACGGCGCCCGGTACGGGCTGTGCCAGGTGTACGCCAACGAGATCTGGCACTTCGAACTGCTCACCCCGCCGGGCGGGACCTGCCCGGCTCCGCTGCCGGACGCCGCAGGGTGAGGGGGCGCGCCGTGACGTCTTCCGTACCGTCCGTACCGTCCGTGCCGTCCGAGACGCCCGCCCGGCCCGGCCCGCCGCGCCGGCGGCGACGGGCCGCGCCGACGTGGCCGGCCGCGCCGAAGTGGCTGACCGCACTGAAGCGGCTCTTCGCGTCGAGGGGGCCGGGCGCACCGGGGCGGGGAGCCGCACCCGCGTGGCGCGCCGTCCCCCGGTGGCGGCGCGGACGCGTGCCCGCCGCGCTCGGGCTGCTCACCGCGCTCGCCCTGGGCGGCCACCGGCTGGTGCCGGAGCTCGGCGTGGGCCTGGGCAGCCTGTGGGAGAGCGCCCTGCCGTGGAGCGGCCTGGTGGCGGTGGCGGCGCTGCTGTGCGCGGCGCTGCGCCGGGCACCGGCGGCGGCCTGCGCGGGCGGGGTGCTGGTGACGGTGTGGGCGGTGGTGTTCGGGCCGCTGCTGCTGTCCGGCGGGGCCCCGGCGGGCGGGGCCGGCGGGCCGGGCCTGACGGTGGTCACCCACAACGTGAACGCCGCCAACCGGGACCCGGCCGGCACCGCCCGGGCGCTGCTCGCCGCCGACCCGGACCTCGTCGCGCTGGAGGAGGTCACCGACGCGGCCCTGCCCGCCTACCGGAGTGTGCTGGACCGGGCACTGCCCCACCACGCCCGCACCGGCACCGTCGCCCTGTGGAGCCGCTACCCGGTGACGGAGTCCCGGCGGCTGATCATCGACCCCGGCTGGAACCGCTCCCTGCGGGCCGAAGTCAGCTCCCCGGGCGGTCCGTTGGCGGTGTACGTCGCCCACCTGGCCTCGGTGCGCACGACCTTCTCCGGCTTCGCCACCGCCCACCGCGACCGCGACATCGCCGCCCTCGCCGGGGCCCTGGACGCCGAACCGCTGCGCCGGGTCGTACTGCTGGGCGACCTCAACACCGCCGCCGACGACCGCGCCCTGGCCCCGCTGGCCCGCCGTCTCACCCCGGCCCGCAGCGGCTTCGGCTTCAGCTGGCCGGCCGCGTTCCCCCTGGTCCGCATCGACCACGTGCTCACCCGCGGCCTCGCCGCCACCGGCACCTGGACCCTCCCCGCCACCCCCAGCGACCACCGCCCGGTGGCGGCGAGGCTGCGGGGGTGACGGCAGGGGCCCGGCGGCCGGGCCGGGACCGTGCTCCCGGCCCGGTCGGGCGGCCAGGCGCAGCCGGGCGGCCGCGAGTGCGGCGTGACCGGCCGGGGTCGGGTGGACGCCGTCCGCGGACCAGTGCTCCGGTCGGGTCGTCGCGCCGAGTTCGGCGAACCTGCCGTCGGCGGCGAGCAGTTGGGCGCCGTACCGGCGGGCGGGCCTGCGCACGGCCTGGATCTTCGGGTCCAGGTCGGCGCGCCACTGCTCGCGTTCCTTCTCGCCGATGAGCACCGCGTCGCGGGCCTCGACGACGCCGTGGATCGGCACGAGGAACGGCTCGATGAGGACCAGCTGGGTGCCCGCCTCGGCGAGGGGCGCGAGCAGGCGGTCGTAGGTCGCCTGATCGTCATGTGCGCTCCTCGGAAGAGGTGGGACAGGTCCTCTTCCAAGGTGCCGGGCCGCACCGTCGGTACACTGGCGGCCGTCGGCATTCCACCGTCATCCGGCTTTCACCGTCCCGGATGTGACGTTGTGTCAGTTCGCGGGGACGGCGTCCTTCGGCAGGGTGTGCCAGTTGGTGACGACCGGCTTGTCGACCGGGGTGGTGCCGACGGGGACGCTCGCCGGGTTCGGGTCGGGGGTGCCGATACCGATGATGACGTCGGTGTACTGGACGGCCTGGTTGCCCTTGGTGGTCTTGGCCATGATGCCCGCGTAGGCGGTCCTGGCGCCGCTCAGGGTGATCGACTCCCCGGTGCCGTGCTCGAAGGGCGCGGCCTCGATGCCGCCGGAGCCGAACGCGATGACGGGGTGGGTGCCGGGGAGCGTGCAGGTGATGCCCTGCTTGGCCTTGGCGCTGATCAGGATGTAGCCGCCGGCCTGGCTCTCGGTCTTCGCGGTGAAGTCCAGGTCGTTGGCGCCGCAGGCCTGGCCGTACCCGCTCTTGTCGGCGGAGGGGGCGGAGGGAGCCGCGGAGGACTTGGGCGGGGCGGTCTTGGTCGGCGCGGCGCCGGCCGGGGCGGCCGTGGCGGCGGTGGGTGCCGCGGCGCCGGCCGCGGGGCCGGTGGCGGGGCCGGTGGCGGCGGGAGCGGCGCTCGTGTCGCTGTTGTCCGGTCCGCAGGCCGTGGCGGTGGCGGCGATCGCCGCGACGGCGGCGGCGGTGAGGACGAGGCGGCGCTTGCGCATGGGTTCTCCTGCTGTCGTTTTTCGGCGGTGCGTTCTCCGATGCGTGATCACCGTACGCGGGGGTCGTTCACGGGCCGGTGCGGGAAATATCCCGGTCCTGTCCCAGAAGGGCGCGCGGGAGGACGGCCGGGCCGGCTCCCCGGGGGAACCGGCCCGGTCGCTGAGGCAGAGTCAGGACAGCAGGTCCGCCTGGAGGGTGACGACCTGCCGGAACGGCGCGGTGGGCACGCCGGCGGGGTTGGTCATGGTGACGACGGCGAGGACGTCGGCGGCGGAGAGGTAGGCGACGCGGGCGGTGGGGGCGCCCTTGGAACCGGCCGCGGTGGACTCCACGGTGGTCAGGCTCATGCCGTCGAGGGTGTCCCAGTCGTCGTGGGGGGTGCTCCTGGTGTCGGCGGCGGCCTTGGGGCGGCCCTTGGAGCGCAGGTCGGCGAAGGCCTCCCAGGACTCCCGCACGGAGCCGAAGCGCAGCAGCCGGATCTGGGTGCGGGTGCCGTCGGAGGCCGTCCACTCCCGGACGGTGGCCGCGCGGCAGGCGTCCTCCAGCAGCAGGACGCGCACCTTGACCGGGTCCTGCTGGTCCTCGGCGAGCGCGTCGCAGGGCACCCACTGGCCGAACCCGGAGCCGGCGGCGGGCGCGCCGGCGGAGGCCGAGGGCGCCGGGGAGGCGGTCGGCGACCCCGAGGCGGTGGGCGACCCCGAGGGGGCGGCACCGGCACCGGGGGCCGGGAAGACGGGCGGGGTCAGCGAACCGCCGGCCTCCTTGGGCGCGGGCAGCAGCAGGTGGCGCAGGTCCGCGTGGTGCAGGGACTTGCCCTTGTCGTCCGGGGCGTTCCTGCCGGCGGGCAGCGGCGGCAGGGTCAGCGGCGCGAAGGTGTAGCGGCCGTCGCTCGCGGTGGCCAGGCCCGGCAGGTCGGTGCGCTCGGGCGCGGTGACGGCCAGGGCGGTGCCGGTGCCGGCGAGGACGAACACCAGGGCGGCGCCGCCCCAGCGCACCGCGGCCTTGCGGCGCAGGGCCCGGCGGGCCTCCCGCTCCGCGAGGACGGCCGGGTCCTCGGGGACGGCGACGGGCGCGGCGAGCGCCGCCAGGAGCGGATCGGGCGCGTTCTGCGGTGCGTTCGCGGGTGCGGGCGCGTTCTGCGGCGCGGGCGCGGGGACGTTCCCGGGCACGGGCGGCGGGGTGGCGTGGCCGGTCATACGGACGCTCCCGGGCGGGCGAGGCGGTCGAGCTGGGCGGTGAAGAGGGCGACGATCCTGTCCTTGGGCAGCGGTGCCACGCCCTCGGCGCTCATGATCACCAGGAGGTCGCCCTCGGCGGCCGAGCACTCCAGGTAGTCGATCGGCGCGGACGGCGGCGCCGGCATCAGATAGCAGTGCGCCTCGGGGTGGCCGGGGATCGCCGGGCCGATCCGGAACAGGCCGGTGTCGCCGGTGAAGACCGCGGTGTACTCGTTGATCCGCTGCACTTCCTGCTGGTTGAACTGGCGCAGCTTCAGGCCGATCACCAGGTCGTCCCCGTCGGCGCGGTAGGTGCGCACGCCGGTGGCCTTGACGTGCATGCTCTCCCAGTAGGAGCGCATCTTGTCGCGCTTCTCCTTGGGGAGCTGCTGGAGGTCGGCGTCCAGCTCGGCGGCCAGCTGCTCGCCGCCCAGCTCGGTGTCGTTGCCGTAGCCGCCGTCGTCCGGGCCGGGCCGGTAGCCGGCCGGGACGGGCAGCAGCAGGTCGCGCAGCGAGCCGAAGTGGCTGCCGTTGGACTTGGCGCCGTACGGCGTGGCGGTCGCGGTGGGCGTGGGACCGGTGGACGGGGCGGCGACGGTGACCGGCGCGGGGTCGTCGTACCGGGTCTTGATGATGCCGACGCCGATGACCACGCCGACCAGCGCGGCCGCGGCGGTCGCGGCGCCCGCGCGCAGCAGGCGGCGGGAGGCGGGGCTCGGACCCGCGGGTGCGGCGGACGCCGCGTCGACGGACCCGGGCGGCGGAACGGACCCGCCGGGCGGAACGGACCCGATGGGCGGGCCGGTCAGGGCGGACGGGGCGCCGGGCGCCGGCTCGGGCGCGCCCGGGGCGGCGGTCACGGTGTCGTCGTTCATACCAGCCGCTCCCACTGCCGCTTGGCGAGGTCCTTGAGGGTGTCGGGGTTCACCGGCTGGGGGCCGAAGACCTCGACCTTCATCTCCAGCGGGCCGCGCTTGGCGACGGCCTCGCCGAGGTAGTACTGCTCGTTGCTGTCGGCCCAGTGGTGCGGCGCGGCGTCCACCTTGTAGCCGCCGGGAGCGCCGTCGGCGAACGCCGGCCAGGTGACGGAGCGCACCTGGTCCGCGTGGTCCGCGGTGTACTGGGTCAGCGTGATGCGGTAGCGGACGTCGTCCTTCTTCCAGGCCACCTCGGCCGCGCGGCGGAAGCCGTTGGAGGCGAGGTCCTTGAAGGTGGCGACCTCGTCGCCGTTCTCCTCGGCGAGTTCGCCGATCGAGACCCAGCTCGGCTTGTCCGCGAAGTCCGCCCAGGGGGCGCTGCCCTCGGGGGCGGTGATCAGCAGCTTGGTCAGGTCGCCGTCGATGGCCAGCGGCTTGGGCTGTTCGGCGGCGAGGGCGGCCGGGTCGACCGTGCCGGCCGGGTAGGACGGGTGGGCGACCTGGAGCGGCGGCAGCGGCGTGGGCGGGCGCTGGGCCTGCACGGCGTAGCCGATGCCGCCGCCGGCCAGGGTGCCCAGCACCAGGGCGCAGGCGCCCAGCAGCACGGGGCGGGGGCGGCGTGGGGCGCGCGGGGCGGGGGCGGGCTCGGCCGCGAACGGCCCGGCGGGGACGGCGGGTTCGCCGTGCTCCGGCGCGACGGGCGGGGCGGCGGGCGGCGGCGGAACAGCGTCCGCGGGCACGGTGGGCGCGGCGGGCGCCGGCTCCGCAGGTTCGGTG